>JBBIGX010000217.1:0-2901 GCA_037447315.1 Gallionellaceae bacterium
GGCCAGCATGCTGCGCCGCGCCACCTAGCAGTCGTAAAAGCCGCCCTGATGCTGGGTCGCAAACCCTGAATCCCCTGTCTGCGCTCAGTCGCGCGGCTGCGCTTCTTCGAGCACTGGCTGATAACCCCGGTCGCGCACGCCCTGCATCACCAGGTCGATATCGGCGGCCGGCACCTGCAGGATCTGCAAGGCCGTCGCCCCGAGACGCAGGCTGGCCTCGATGGCTTCCGGATAGGCGTGGGTGGCGCCCGCATCCATCAGCTGTGAACTGGCCTGCAGGTCGCGCGCCCGGGCGATGACCGGCACCTGCGGACAATGCTTGCGCAGGTACTTCACCGTGCGCAGCGCCATCGCCGCATGATCGATGGTGATCACCACCAGCGCGGCGCGTTCGACATGGATGGCAGACAGCAGCTCCGGGTCGGAGATGTCGCCGTACAGCACCGGATGCCCGTCCGCCCGGCCCTGCGCCACTCTGCGCGCATCGCTGTCGAACACCACGAAGGGGATGCCGCTGGACTGCAGCAGCACCGCGACGGTATGCCCCACACGGCCATAGCCTCCGATCACCACCTGCTGTTCCGCTGCGCCCACCACACTCTCCGTTGAGGGCTGCGGATGACCGCCGGCCAGACTTGCCGCGATCGCGCCATTGAAGCGTATCAGCACCGCGCCGATGACCAGCGACAGCAGCACCGAGGTGATGACGATCTGCCCCAGCCGTTGATCGAGCACGCCAGAATCGAGTGCGATGGCGATCAGCGCCAGCCCGAACTCGCCGCCCACCGACAACAGCAGGCCGCTGCGCCAGGCCACTGTCGCATCGATCCCGCTGCGGCGCATCATGGCCGCGACGATCAGCGTCTTGCTGACCACAAGGAGCAGCGCGCCGAGCAGCGCCCAGTGCCAGATCGGCGGGATCGCGGCGGGATCGAAGCGCATGCCGATGCCGATGAAGAACAGGCCGAGCAGCACGTCGCGGAACGGCCGGATGCTGGATTCCACCTGATGGCGGAACTCGGTCTCGCCCAGCATCATGCCGGCCAGGAAGGCGCCGAACGCCAGCGACAGGCCGAACAGATTGGTGCCCCAGGCCGCCAAGAGCGCCACCAGCAGCACCGCCAGCGTGAACACCTCGAGCGAGCGTCGTTCGGAGACCATGTGGAACAGCGGCCGCAGCAACCAGCGCCCGACGAAGAACACCAGCGCGAACGCGATCAGCGCCTTGACCAGCGCCCAGCCCAGGGCGCCCGCCAGCGTCGCCGCGCCGACTGCCGCGCCCAACACCGGGATGATGACCAGGAAGGGCACGGCGGTGACGTCCTGGAACACCGACATGGCCAGTCCCAGCCGGCCGTGCTGGCTGTTCTCTTCCCCCTGCTCGGCCAGCAGGCTGCCGATGAGGGTGGTGGAGGACTGCGCGAACACCGCACCGACCACGAACGCCACCTCGGCCGGCAGCCCCGCCAGCCAGACGATGATTCCGACCAGCAGCGTGGTGAGCAGCACCTGGCCGGTGCCCAGCCCGAACACCTGGTGGCGCAGCGCATGCATCTGCGGCAGCGAGAAACTGAGGCCGATGGTGAACAGCAGGAACACCACGCCGAATTCGGCCAGTGCCTTGAACTCCGGCACGTAGACGGTCGGCCCGGCGGTATACGGCCCGAGGATGACCCCGACCAGCAGGTAGCCCAGCGCGGTCGGGACCCTCAGACGCTGGAAGATGACGACGACACCGACGGTTACCGCCAATAGCAGGATGATCTGTGCGAGGTGTCCCATCATCGCACTCAGGCGTTCAGCAGCACATCACACGACGCGTGGTACAGGATGTTCTGCGTGACACTGCCGAGCAGGCGCTGGTCGAGCGGACTGCCACCGTGCTTGCCGATGACGATCAGGTCGCTGCTGCGCGCCTCGGCCTGGTCGAAGATGACGCTGGCCGGCGAGCCTTGCAAGGCGAGCGGCTGCAGTGCTTCCGGCGGCACCCCCAGCCGTTGCACGAAAGCATCCAGCCCCTGCTGCGCCTGGGCGAACTCGCGTTCGCGGAACCGTTCGATGTCCTCCTCGCGCGCGCCGCCCAGCCGCATGCTGGCTTCCAGCGGCACCAGCCAGGCATGCACCAGCACCTTCTGCGCCTGCGGGAAAGCGGCCAGCGCCAACCGTGCGGCATGTTCCGCAGAAGCGGAGAAATCGGTGGCGATGACCACATCGCGATAAGCGCCCGGATTGCTGCGGCGCACCAGCAGCACCGGGATGCGCGCGGCCTCGATCACCTTGAGCGCGGTGCCGCCGAGCACGATGTCGCGCACCCAGTTCTCGCCATGTTCGCCCACCACCAGCAGGTCGGCACGGCGTGCGGCGACGATCTCGCCGATCTGTTGCGAGGCGCGACCGGTCAGCACCTCGACCGCCACCGGCACACCGAACTCGGCGCCGATCTCCTTGCCCAGTTGCATGAGACGCGCGCGCTGGTTGACCACCGGCTTCACGTCGTTCCAGCCGGGCAGGTCGTACACCGCGCGCAGGCTGGCCCAGACACTGTCGTTGAACACATGCACCAGCAACAGTTCGGCGCCCCAGATGCGCGCCAGATGCGCGGCCTGGCGCACCGCCTGCGTGGCGCTGGCGGAGAAATCGGTGGCGGCGATGATGCGTTGCGGGATCGGCATGGCGGTCCTTTCAGGGCGGGCTGTCATCCTGTCCCGATTGTACCGTCTATCGCCGGGCAGTCATCCGCTATCGCCCTGATATAATCCGCTCGCCCCATCCACACCATCAAGAACGAACATGAAGACACTCATCTGCGGTTCCATGGCCTACGACACCATCATGGTGTTCAAGGACCACTTCAAGAAACACATCCTGCCCGAGCAGATCCACATCCTGAACGTCGCCTTC
>JBBIGX010000218.1:0-841 GCA_037447315.1 Gallionellaceae bacterium
GGTGCACTACGCCGAGCCGAGCAACATCGACAAGGTGCGCGAGGAACTGGCCGGCATCGGCCTGCCGGACGCCCTGGTGCAGCATTTCGGTACCACGCGCGATGTGCTGATCCAGGTGCCGCTCAAGCACAACAAGCTGGGCGCGAACCTGTCCGAGCAAGTGCTGGCCGCCCTGCGTGCCGATGCCGAAGTCGAACTGCGTCGCGTCGAGTTCGTCGGTCCGCAGGTCGGTAAGGACCTGGTGGAGAACGGCGCCATGGCGCTGCTGCTGGTCTCGCTCGGCATCGTCGGTTATCTGTGGCTGCGCTTCGAGTGGAAGTTCGGCTTGGCGGCGATCATCGCCAACCTGCACGACGTGATCATCATCCTCGGCTTCTTTGCCTTCTTCCAGTGGGAGTTCTCGCTCTCGGTGCTGGCGGCGGTGCTGGCGATCCTAGGTTACTCCGTGAACGAATCGGTGGTGGTGTTCGACCGTATCCGCGAGAACTTCCGCAAGATGCGCAAGACCGAGGTGGCGGAGATCATCGACAACGCCATCACGCGCACCATGTCGCGCACCATCATCACCCACGGTTCTACCCAGCTGGTGGTGCTGGCCATGCTGATCCTCGGCGGCGAGACGCTGCATTACTTCGCGCTGGCGCTGACCATCGGCATCCTGTTCAGCATCTATTCTTCCGTGCTGGTCGCCAGCCCGCTGCTGATGATGTTCGGCGTCTCGCGCGAGGACTTCATCAAGCCGGAGAAGAACCAAGCCGAAGAAGTGTTGCCGTAAGCGATGGAGTTCCTCACCTCGCTGCTGGATATCGTCCTGCATCTGGATGCCCATCTGCTGGCGCTG
>JBBIGX010000218.1:851-2872 GCA_037447315.1 Gallionellaceae bacterium
AATACGGCGTCTGGGTCTACGCCATCCTGTTCGCCATCCTCTTCGCCGAGACCGGGCTGGTGGTCGCCCCTTTCCTGCCCGGCGATTCGCTGCTGTTCGTGATCGGCGCATTGTGCGGCATGGGTTCACTGGAGCTGGAGATCGCCATGCCGCTGCTGATGCTCGCGGCGTTCCTCGGCGACAACACCAACTACTGGATAGGACGCCTGCTCGGATTGCGGCTGCTCAACCACGCCAGCCAGAGACTCATCCGGCACGAGCACCTGGAAAAGACCCACACCTTCTACGAGAGGCACGGCGGCAAGACGGTCATCTTCGCGCGCTTCCTGCCCATCCTCCGCACCTTTGCGCCGTTCGTGGCCGGCATCGGCACCATGAACTACCGCCTGTACCTGATGTACAGCCTCATCGGCGGCGTGACGTGGATCGGCAGCCTGACGCTGGCCGGCTATTTCTTCGGCAACATCCCGGTCATCAAGGACAATCTGACCCTGATGATCCTGGTCATCGTCTTCGTCTCCTTCATTCCGGCGATCCTCAAGTTCATCAGGCATCGCCGCAATCGCAATAAGGCCGGCTAGGCCGGGATCGTCCGCATCCCGGCGAGCCGTTGCGGCTGCCAGTTCCTTACCGCCCAGTCCAGCAGCGCCGGCACATCGCTGGCGGCCAGTCCATGCGGCGGTGCCTGTTTCAGGAATTCCAGCACGCGCAACAACGTTCCGGCGGGCTGCGTGCTGTCCACCGGTGCCGCCAGCGTCTGCTTGCTCAGCTTCTCTCCGGTCGCGTTCACGGCCACCGGCAGGTGCATATAGTGCGGTACGGGCAGGCCGAGCAGGTGCTGCAGGTGGAGCTGGCGCGGTGTGGAAGCCAGCAGGTCGGAACCGCGCACCACATGCGTGATGCCCTGTTCCGCATCGTCCACCACCACCGCGAGCTGGTAGGCGAACAGCCCGTCGGCGCGTTTCACCACGAAGTCGCCGATGTCGGTTTCGAGGCGCTGTGATTGACTGCCTTGCAGTCCGTCCTGGAAAGTGATGGGCGTATCGTCAGTACGCACCCGCCAGGCCGGCGTCGTCCGCATATGGGCCATGCCGTGGCGGCAGGTGCCGGGATAGACGAAGCCTTCAATGCCATGCATCGCCGAATCGGCGATCTCCTTGCGCGTGCAACAGCAGGGGTAGGCCGCACCGGCATCCTTCAACTGCTGCAATGCCTCCTCATAGGCGGCCGTTCGCTGGCTCTGGTAGATGACCGGCTCATCGCTGGCCAGGCCAAATGCGGCCAGCGTGCGCAGGATGTCTTCTGCCGCCCCCGGCACGCAGCGCGGCGTATCGAGGTCTTCCATGCGCACCAGCCAGGTGCCGTGATGGTGTCTGGCGTCGAGATAGCTGCCGACGGCAGCGACGAGCGAGCCGAAATGCAGCGGGCCGGTGGGGGAGGGGGCGAAGCGCCCCCGGTAGGCTGTGTCAGGCCGGGACAACTTCTTCTTTGTTGTCGAACTCCAGCGCCACCTTGCCATCCTTCATGTCCACGGTGACGTGACCGCCGTTTGCCAGCTTGCCGAACAGCAGTTCGTCGGCCAGTGCTGAACGGATGGTGTCCTGGATCAGGCGCGCCATCGGGCGGGCGCCCATCAGCGGGTCGAAGCCGTGTTCGGCCAGATAGTCTTTCAGTGCGGCAGTGAATTCCACTTCCACCTTCTTCTCGTGCAACTGCTCTTCCAGCTGCATGAGGAACTTGTCCACCACGCGCAGGATGATCTCCTTGGAGAGCGGCGCGAACGAGACGATGGCATCCAGCCGGTTGCGGAACTCGGGGGTGAACAAGCGCTTGATATCGGCCATCTCGTCGCCGGTGGCGACGGTCTTGGTGAAGCCGATCTGCACCTTGTTCAGCGCTTCCGCGCCCGCGTTGGTGGTCATGATGATGATCACGTTGCGGAAATCAGCCTTGCGTCCGTTGTTGTCGGTCAGTGTGCCGTGGTCCATCACCTGCAGCAGGATGTTGAAGATGTCCGGGTG
>JBBIGX010000219.1:0-2849 GCA_037447315.1 Gallionellaceae bacterium
GCAGAGCTTCTTCATCATCGCCAGCGGTTCGGTGCGCGTGGTCAAGCAGGGACGCCTGCTCAGTTTGCTGCATAAGGGCGACTGTTTCGGCGAGATGGCGCACCTGACCGGAAAAGATGCCAAACGCAGCACCGATGTGCTCGCCAAAACCGATGTGAAACTGATCGAGATCGATCCGGAGGTATTGGCACGGTCTTCACCGGGATGTCGCTACCAGTTCAGCGAGGCTTTCCTGCACATGATCGTCAAGCGCCTCGCGGTGGCGAACACGCGCATCGCAAGGCTGCTCAGCGACCATGAAGAGGAGGTGTGAGGAGATGAGCGAGAGCGGGTTCGATGTGGAGCTGGATGTGCGCGGGCTGGCGTGTCCGTTGCCTATCCTGCGTGCCAAGAAGGTGCTGTCAGGTATGGTAACGGGACAGGTGTTGCGCGTGGTGGCGACCGATGGCGGCGCGCCCAGGGACTTCGCGGATTTCTGCAGCAAGACCGGGAACGAGCTGCTGTCTTCGACAAGACAGGGCGGCGAATTCATATTCCTGATCCGTCGCCGCGCCTGATCTATTTCGCTGCCTTCTTCTCGATCTCCTTGGCCTGGAAATAGGTCATCACGGTACGGATCACCACGATGCTGCCGAGCAGCAGCGTTTCCTTGCTCGGGACGACGATGGTGCCGATGATATCGTCGGCCAGAAAGAAATCGAGGCCCAGCGCCATCTTCTCGCCGATGGCGATGCGGATGTCGCGCAGCGAACTGCCGGGCTCTCGGTCGTTGATGATGTCGCGGCCGCGCTGCAACAGCAGGATGAGACCATGCAGGCTCCCCCAGGTGACCACCGCCATCCCGAGCAATTCGGTGCAAGGCACGATCCAGGCAAGGAGCCACCTCAGTCGGGATTCATCCCAGTTTCTTGCGTTGCGCCTGTAGTTGGGTCAGCGTCGCCCCGAAATCTTCCAGCCGTTTCTTCTCCTGTTCCACTACTGCTGCCGGGGCGCGCGCCACGAAGCTCTCGTTGGACAGCTTGGCGTTGGCCTTGGAGATCTCGTTGGAGAGGCGCGCGATCTCCTTGTCAAGGCGATCACGCTCTGCCGCCGCGTCGATCTCCACCTTCAGCATCAGTTTGACGTTGCCGACGATGGACACTGGTGCATCGCCTTCCGGCAGCTCGTGAACGATCTGCACTTCGGAGAGCTTGGCGAGGCTGCTGAGGTAAGGCGCGAGCGCCTTCAGTGTGCTGGCGTTACCGGCAGCGATCAGCGGCATGCGTGCGGCAGGCGACAAGTTCATCTGGCTGCGCAGGCTGCGGGTGGCGTTGACGAGTTCCTGCAACAGCGCAACCTGCGCGATGGCGGCTTCGTCAATCTTGCTGCTGTCGGCCTGTGGATAGGGTTGCAACATGATGCTGTCCCCCGTCTTCCCCGCCAGTGGGGCGACCGCGTGCCACAGTTCTTCGGTGATGAAGGGAATGATGGGATGCGCCAGCCGCAGGATGGTCTCCAGCACGCGCACCAAAGTTCTTCGGGTAGCACGCTGTTGCGCTTCATTGCCATTCGCTATCTGCACCTTGGCCAGTTCCACATACCAGTCGCAGTAGTTGTCCCACACGAGGACGTAGATGGTGCGGGCGGCGAGGTCGAAACGGTAATCGGCGAAGTGCTGCGCCATCTCGGCTTCCGCTCTCTGCAACGCACTGACGATCCATTTGTCGGCTGCGGAGTATTCCAGCGGCAATCTCTCGTCCAGGCCGACATCCTTGCCGGCACAATTCATCAGCACGAAGCGCGTGGCGTTCCACAGCTTGTTGCAGAAGTTGCGGTAGCCCTCGCAGCGCTGCATGTCGAACTTGATGTCGCGGCCAGGCGAGGCGAGCGAGGCGAAGGTGAAACGCAACGCATCTGCTCCGAAGGCGGGGATGCCGTCTGGATATTCCTTGCGCGTGCGCTTCTCGATCTTCTCGGCATCCTTGGGGTTCATCAGACCGGTGGTGCGTTTCTTCACCAGCGAGTCGAGGTCGATGCCGTCGATCAGGTCGATCGGGTCGAGCACGTTGCCCTTGGACTTGGACATCTTCTGACCTTCCGCATCGCGGATCAGGCCGTGCACATAGACATCCTTGAACGGGATCTGGCCGGTGATGTGCTTGGTCATCATCACCATGCGCGCCACCCAGAAGAAGATGATGTCGAAGCCGGTGACCAGCACGGAGGACGGCAGGTATTGCTTCACGAACGGGTTCTGCGCGTCGAACGGCTTGGACATGTCCCAATCCAGCGTGGAGAAGGGCCACAGCGCGGATGAGAACCAAGTGTCGAGCACGTCGTTGTCACGTTTCAACTTCCCGATGTAGCCAGCCTTTTCGGCGAGCTTGCGCGCTTCAGCTTCGTCGCGGGCGACGAAGACTTCGCCGTTGGTGCCGTACCACGCAGGGATCTGGTGCCCCCACCACAGCTGGCGCGAGATGCACCAGTCCTGGATGTTGTTCAGCCACTGGTTGTAGGTGTTGACCCAGTTTTCGGGGTGGAACTTGATCTCGCCGGAGCGCACGCATTCCAGCGCCTGCTCGGCGATGCTCTTGCCGTTGGGGCCGGGTTTGCTCATCGCCACGAACCACTGGTCGGTCAGCATCGGTTCGATTACCACGCCGGTACGGTCGCCGCGCGGCACCTTGAGCTTGTGCTTTTCGGCCTTGATGAACAGCCCTTCCGCTTCGAGGTCGGCAATGATTTGTTTGCGCGCTACAAAACGATCCATGCCTCGATACGGTTTGGGGATAGCTGAAGGATTAAGAGCGGGTAGCAACTGTCCGCCCAGTCGATTGCCAGCTTTGTGGCGAAGTGCCTCAAATTGAGGG
>JBBIGX010000220.1:0-2847 GCA_037447315.1 Gallionellaceae bacterium
TCTCGAGCGAGGCGACGTCGATCTCGGAATCGAAGTGGCCGATGTTGCACACGATCGCCTGGTGTTTCATCGCCTGCATGTGCGCGTGGGTGATGACGTTCACGTTGCCGGTGGCGGTGACGAAGATGTCGGCCTTGTCGGCGGCGTAGTCCATGGTCACCACGCGGTAGCCTTCCATGGCGGCTTGCAGGGCACAGATCGGGTCGATCTCGGTGACCCACACTTGGGCCGACAGGGCGCGCAGGGCCTGGGCCGAGCCCTTGCCGACATCGCCGTAGCCGCAGACCACGGCGATCTTGCCGGCGACCATGACATCGGTGGCGCGCTTGATGCCGTCCACCAGCGACTCGCGGCAACCGTACAGGTTGTCGAACTTGGACTTGGTGACGGAGTCGTTCACGTTGATGCCGGGGAACTTCAGTTCGCCGCGCTTGTGCATCTGGTACAGGCGGTGCACGCCGGTAGTGGTCTCTTCGGTCACGCCCTTGATCTGTGCCAGACGGGTGGAGTACCAGGTCGGGTCGGTGGCCAGCTTGGCCTTGATCGCCGCGAACAGGCAGGTCTCTTCTTCCGAGGTCGGCTTGGCGATGACGGACAGGTCTTTCTCGGCACGCGCGCCCAGATGCAGCAGCAGCGTGGCGTCGCCGCCGTCGTCGAGGATCATGTTGGAATAGCCGCCGTCCTTCCATTCGAAGATGCGGTGGGTGTAGTCCCAGTATTCAGCCAGCGATTCGCCCTTGACCGCGAACACCGGCACGCCTGTCGCCGCGATGGCGGCGGCGGCGTGATCCTGGGTGGAGAAGATGTTGCACGAAGCCCAGCGCACCTGTGCGCCCAGCGCCTGCAGCGTCTCGATCAGCACGGCGGTCTGGATGGTCATGTGCAGCGAACCGGCGATGCGTGCCCCCTTCAGTGGCTGGCTCTTGGCGAACTCCTCGCGGATCGCCATCAGGCCGGGCATCTCGGTCTCGGCGATCCTGATTTCCTTGCGGCCCCAATCGGCCAGTTTGATGTCGGCGATGACGTAGTCTTGGGTAGACATAAAGCACTCCATTCACATAGTTAAATGAATGGGCGCCGTTGCTACATGTTGAGCCACCTCCGCCGAGCCTGACAGGTTCACCGGAGGGTGGCTGCTGCAGCGCCCCTCGGCGGGGTGGGTGATGCTATTTCTTCAGCATGGCGGGATTCTCCCGCCAGTATTTTGTCTCCGGCCGCGAGGCTAAGCCTCGCTCAACCTGCCATGCAGGTTAGCCTTCGACGAAGCACAGATCAGCGCCTTCGGCGTGGCCTTACAGGCCAGCATCGGCACGAAGTGCCGCTGCCTTATCTGTGCTTTCCCACGTGAATTCCGGCTCTTCGCGGCCGAAGTGGCCGTAGGCGGCGGTCTTCAGGTAGATCGGGCGCAGCAGGTCCAGCATTTGCACGATGCCTTTCGGACGCAGGTCGAAATGTTTCTTCACCAGTTCCGCGATGGTCGCGTCGGAGACTTTGCCGGTGCCGAAGGTGGTGACCATCACGCTGGTCGGTTTCGACACACCGATGGCGTAGGAAACCTGGATCTGGCACTTCTCGGCCAAGCCGGCGGCGACGATGTTCTTCGCCACATAACGGCCGGCGTAGGCCGCGGAACGGTCCACCTTGGAGGGGTCCTTGCCGGAGAAGGCGCCACCGCCGTGCGGGGCTGCGCCGCCGTAGGTGTCGACGATGATCTTGCGCCCGGTCAGACCGCAGTCACCCTGCGGGCCGCCGACCACGAAACGGCCGGTCGGGTTCACCAGATACTTGATCTCGCCCTTGATCAGTTCCTTGGGCAGGATGGGCTTGATGATCTCTTCGATGGCTGCCTCGCGGATCTGCTCCAGCGTCATCTCCGGCGCGTGCTGGGTGGACAGCACCACGGTGTCGATGGCGTGCGGCTTGCCATCCACGTACTTGATGGTGACCTGCGACTTGGCGTCCGGGCGCAGCCAGGGCAGGCGGCCGTCCTTGCGCAGCATGGCCTGGCGCTCGACGATGCGGTGCGACAGGTAGATGGGCAACGGCATCAGGGTGTCGGTCTCGCTGCAGGCGTAGCCGAACATCAGGCCCTGGTCGCCGGCGCCCTGGTCCAGATTGTCGTCGTAGGCCTTGTTCACACCCTGCGCGATGTCGGGGGATTGCTTGTCATAGGCCACCAGCACGGCGCAGCCCTTGTAGTCGATGCCGTATTCGGTATTGTCGTAGCCGATGCGCTTGATGGTGTCGCGCGCGACCTGGATGTAATCGACATTGGCGGTCGTGGTGATCTCGCCGGCCAGCACCACCAGTCCGGTGTTGCACAGCGTCTCGGCGGCGATGCGGGAATGTGTGTCCTGCGCTAGAATCGCGTCCACGATCGCATCTGAGATCTGGTCGGCGACCTTGTCCGGATGGCCCTCGGACACGGATTCGGATGTGAAGAAGAATTCGCTCATGGCTCTCCGATCAATGGCTTGGTAAATCAAATGGGCGCGCAGTATATCAAATCTCCCTCCCTTCCATTCATGGGTTTTTCCGCATGATCCTGCTGTTCGACCTGCTGGCCAGGCTGCCGCTGCGCCTGTTGCACGCGCTGGGCTGCCCGTTCGGGTGGGCGTTGTACCTGCTTTCCCAGCGCTATGCCGCGCGCCTGCGCGAGAACCTGCGCGGTTCGGGGTTGGCGCGCAATGAGGCCGAATACCGGGCGCTGCTGCATGCCAATATCCGCGAGTCGGGCAAGGGCGTGCTGGAATTGCCGTGGCTGTGGCGGCGTCCCTTGCCGCAGGTGGTCGATAGCGTCCGAGCCTGTCATGGTCTGGCAGAGCTCGATGCGGCGCGCGCCGGCGG
>JBBIGX010000221.1:0-2847 GCA_037447315.1 Gallionellaceae bacterium
CGCAGTCTTGTGCGACCGGCGGAAGGCGACCAGCGCGCCGGCCGTCCCCAGCAGCCAGATCACGGCGGCCACCGTCAGCCATTCGGCATAGGCGGCATACATCTCGTACTGCACCGGGTTCTCCGCCTGCTGCTCCACCAGCGGGCCGAGCGCCAGCAACAATACGAGCAGCAGCGGCAGCACCGGGGCGATCAGCCAGAACAGGCGGCGTACCGGCATCCCGGCCATCTGCTTGCCCATCAGCAGGGCCAACGCCGGGAACATCGGCAGCAGGTAAGACGGCAGCTTGGAGCTGGAGAGCGAGAAGAACAGATAGACGAACACCGCCCACACCAGCAGGAAGCGCTCCGGGCTGAAGCGGCGCGCCTGCCCCGCCGTGTCGCGCCAGGTGCGCAGCACGGCATCGAACATCAGCAGCGTCCACGGCAGCATGCCGAACAGCAGGATGGGGATGAAATAATGCCAAGGCTGGTAGCGATCATGCACCTTGGTCAGGAAGCGCTGGAAGTGTTCGTGAATGAAGAAGAACTCGAAGAACTCCGGGTTGGCGCGCATCACCAGCACGAACCACGGGGCAGCGACGAGGCAGAACGCCAGCAATCCGCTGGCCCAGTGCATGCGCAGCCAGACGCCGACATCGCGGTTGAGCAGCGAATACAGGAACAGCGCCGCGCCGGGCAGGATCAGCCCCATCAGTCCCTTGCTCAATACCGCCAGCGCCAGCGCCGCCCAGGCCACGACCATCCATCGCCGTCGTACCGTGACGGCCTGTTCGTTTTGCGCCAGCAACAGCGAGAAGAGGCCGAGCGAGATGAAGAAGGTCACGCCCATGTCCAGCGTGTTCACATGCGCCATCAGCACATAGAACGTGCTGCCGCCCAGTATCATCCCTGCATACAGTCCGGCCTCGCGCCCGAACAGGCGCATACCGACGAAGGCGGTCAGCAGGATGCCGGCGAAACCGGTGAGCGCGGTCCACAGGCGCGAGGTCCACGGGTGTTCCCCGAACACCTCGTAGGCCACGGCCGTCGCCCAGTATTGCAACGGCGGTTTCTCGAAGTATTTGAAATCGTTGAGATGGGGCGTGACCCAGTCCCCGCTCGCCACCATCTCGCGCGGGATCTCGGCATAGCGCCCTTCATCCGGCTTGATCAGCTTGCGATATTCCAGATTGCCGAACCAGATGACGAGCGCAGCCAGCAACAATACCCACATGGTGCGTCTCGAGAAGGCAGGGTTCATCTTGTACGAAAGGCCATGGGAACAGTCGCGGATTCTAACCTAAACCGCTTTCGGCCCGTGCGCTTCCTGTACCCGGACCTGCGCGCCGCCTTGAGCGAACGTGATGTCCAGCGCCTCGCCCGTCTTCAGGTCACGGCCATCCGCCACGAGGCGGCCGTCCGTCTTGCGCACCAGACTGTAACCGCGCGCCAGTACCTGTTGCGGATCGAGATGGTGCAGGTGCTGGCGCAATGCGGCCAGCCGCGGCTCGTCTCGCTCCAGTTGACGCGCCATCGCCGCGCCCATGCGCCGGCGGTGGTCGCGCAGCAGGACATCCCGCGGAGCGACCTCCGGGCGGACGGCACGCCACTTCTGTCGCAGCGCCTGCCAGCGCAGATGCATGCGCTGGAGGGCGCTGTCTTGTGCCAGAGAGAGGCGGCGTTGCAGGGCGGCCAGTCTTTCTTCCTGTTGCAGGAGGCGCTGGGCGGGATGCACCAGCCTCCGTTGCAGGTAATCGATGCGCTGCATCAGTTGTTCGAAACGGCCGGTGGCCGCACGCGACAGCCGGCGATGCAGTTGCGTGAGGTGCTGGCGCAGTTCCTGCTGGTCCGGTACCGCCGCCTGCGCGGCGGCGGTCGGCGTGGCGGCGCGCAGGTCGGCCACGAAATCGGCGATGGTGAAGTCGGTCTCGTGCCCCACCCCGCTGATGGTCGGGATGGCACTGGCGGCGATGGCACGCGCCACGTCTTCTTCGTTGAAGGTCCACAGGTCTTCGATGCTGCCGCCGCCGCGGCAGACGATGAGCACATCGCATTCCGCCCGTTCGTTGGCGGTGCGGATCGCCTGCACCACCCTGCGCGCCGCGCCCTCGCCCTGCACCGGGGTCGGGTACAGCACGACCTGCACGCCCGGCATGCGGTTGGCCAAGGTGCGCAGCACATCGCGCAGAGCCGCCGCCTGCGGCGAAGTGACGATGCCGATGCGCTGCGGGAAGCGCGGCAAGGCACGTTTGCGCGCAGGATCGAACAGTCCCTCGCCCGACAGCTTTGCCTTGATCCGCTCGAAGGCTTCATATAGCGCCCCCAGTCCGGCCGGGCGCATCCGCTCCAGGGTGAGCTGGAAATCGCCGCGCGCCTCGTACAGTGTGGCCAGCGCATGCACTTCGACCTGCATGCCGTTGGCCGGGCGGAAATCGAGATATTGGTGTTTATGGCGGAACATCACGCAGCGCACCTGCGCCTGTTCGTCCTTGAGCGAGAAGTACCAGTGGCCGGAAGCGGCGGCAACGAAGTTGGAGATCTCGCCGCGCACCCAGACCAGTGGCAGGCCGCCCTCGATCAGCCGTCTGGCGGCCGAGTTCAGCTCGCGGACGCTGATGACGGTATCGCTGGGGAACATCGGTCAGCGGCCGCGTGCATCACCCCAACGCAACGGGGTGCGGTCGTCGCCGATGTACCAGGTCGATCCGGTGCGGTGTTCGACACAGTACTTGGGCGAGACAATGGTCTCCTCGAACACCATGCCGGCACTGATGCGCGTGTATTCGAGCAGGATGCTGCGGATGATTTTCGCGTTCGCGCAGATGTGCGAACCGCGCGTGATCCAGGTCGGGCCGATGATCTCGGC
>JBBIGX010000222.1:0-2834 GCA_037447315.1 Gallionellaceae bacterium
TGTCCCAGCCGCCAAAATCCACCATCTTGGCGCCCATGGCGCGATGGGCGGCGTTCAGGGGGGTCTGTTTGAGTGTCATATCGTCACCTTCAAAAAAAGAAAGGCGAAGCAGCCGTTGCTGCTTCGCCCCATCTGTCCTTGGTACCTGAGAGATTGCAACTTGCGTCGCGTGCCCCTTCGGTGGCTGATTTAACAGCACTCTCCAGATTCGCCTGTACCGGGTGGTTCCTTGAGCCTGAGCGGTTGCGGGTGTTACGCCTTCGGCGGTGCGACCAGGTATGCACTTGGCGGCACGCTCTCCCATCGGTCTGAACGGCGGGCGGATTATACCGGAAGTCGGCTGTGCGGAATGGTGCCGACCCGCTAGTGCGCGGCCGGGTAGAACAGCAGCAGCCGATAGCCGCTGGGGCGAAGGTCGGAGGTGTCCAGACGCAGCGCGATCTCCTGTTCGCGGTTGCGGCCTATGCCTTTTTGCAGTGCTGCCTTGTCCCTGAGGTAGTCGGCGGGGTGGAAGGCGCGGCGGGCGATGACCTGGCCGCGCAGGTCGGTGAGGGTAAGTTCCAGGCTGGGCCAGGCTTGGGCATGGCCGGAGCGGTTGCGCAGCAGGGCGTGCAGGGTGATGACGTTCACCAGTTTGGCATCGGCTTCGAGTTCCGAGGATTCGATGGAGAGCGCTTCCACATCGCGCGGCAGGTCCACGGTGCAGGAGAGCAGGGCGCAATAGCCGTTCAGCATGGGTTTGAGGCCGGGCAGGCTGGCGGCCAGCGTATGGCGGAAGAAGTGGATGCCTTGGGCGAACAGCAGCAGGACCAGCAGCGCGGCGAGGGTGATGGCCGCCTTGCGCTTCGGCGCTACCGGCACGTGCGGTGCGACGCTTTCCTCCGGATCGTCAACGAAGCGCACCTGCTGTGCCAGGGTAGCGGGTTCATCTTCCAGTTCGGAGAGATTCGGGATGGGGCGCAGTTCGGGCGGAACCGGTTCGCCGTCGATGACAGGTTCTTCTCCGGCCTTGTCGAGCGCTGGCTCCGTGGTGTCGGGAACGGGATCGTCCGTTGCAGCGCACGGCTCCCCGATGGGCAGGCTCAGTTGCGGACTGGGTTCTTCCGCCTGCAGGTGTTCACGCGCGTTGAACACATTCTGGCAGCGGCCGCAGCGTACCAGTCCCTCATGTGCGGCAAGCTGTTCTTTGCTGACCTTGAAGCGGGTGTCGCATTCCGGGCAGCGCGTGATGTCGTTCATCGTTTCACTCCGGACAGGCAGCACCAGCCGTCTTCTATCGTGGGCTGCTCGAAGTCGAACCATTGCGCATAGATGCGCATCACTTCCTCCGCCTGTTCGGCGAGGATGCCGGACAGCACGATGCGGCCTCCCGTCCTTGCCGAACCGGCCAGCAGCGGTGCCAGTGCGCGCAGCGGATTGGTGAGGATGTTGGCAACCACCACGTCGTACTGACTCTGCGGGGCGGCGTCGGGAACGCAGAAGCGCGCCTGCACGCCGTTCGCCGCCGCATTGTCGCGGCTGGCAACGACGGCCTGCGGATCGATGTCCACGCCGACGGCGCTGCCGGCACCCAGTTTCATCGCGGCGATGGCCAAAATGCCGGAACCGCAGCCGTAGTCCAGCACCGATTCGCCGCCCTTGATGTTTTCGTCCAGCCAGCGCAGGCACAGGCGCGTGGTCGGGTGGCTGCCGGTGCCGAAGGCGAGGCCGGGGTCGAGTGCGATGTTGATGGCGTCGGGGTCACTCGCCTCATGCCAGGTCGGCACGATCCACAGGCGGTCGCTGATGCGGATGGGATCGAACTGCGACTGGGTCAGGCGCACCCAGTCGTTCTCTTCCAGCGTCTCGATGCGATGGGGGGCAGCATGCGCGATGCCGAGTTCGGCGTAACAGTCGCGCAGGATGGCTTCGACATCGGCTTCCGGTTCGAACAGGGCATTGATCAGGTTGTGCTGCCACACGCTGTCGGTCGGCATGCCGGGCTCACCGAAGATGGCCTGCTCGTCCGGCGTGTCGGCATCCGCATCGAGCATGTCCACCGACAGTGCCCCGCGGCTCAGCAGTGCCTCACTCAAGGCCTCTGCGTGGCTGGCATCCGCTTGGACCGACAGCGTGAGCCAGGCCACGGCTTATTTGCCCTTCGTACGTTCCGCCAGCTTGTGCTCCAGGTAATGGATGCTGGTGCCGCCGCGCACGAAGGCGGCGTCGCTCATCAGTTCCTGATGCAGCGGGATGTTGGTCTGGATGCCTTCCACCGCCATCTCGGACAGTGCGGTGCGCATGCGGGCGATGGCCTGGTCGCGCGTGTCGCCGTAGGCGATCAGCTTGCCGATCATCGAGTCGTAGTGCGGCGGGATGAAATAGTTGGCATAGACGTGCGAGTCGACGCGGATGCCCGGGCCGCCCGGTACGTGCCAGGTGGTGATGCGGCCCGGCGACGGCACGAAGGTGTAGGGATGCTCGGCGTTGATGCGGCACTCGATGGCGTGGCCGCGCATCTTGATGTTGCGCTGCGCGAACGGCAGCTTCTCGCCGGCGGCAACGCGGATCTGTTGCTGCACGATGTCGATGCCGGTGATCATCTCGGTCACCGGGTGCTCCACCTGCACGCGGGTGTTCATCTCGATGAAGTAGAACTCGCCCTTCTCGTACAGGAACTCGAAGGTGCCCGCGCCGCGGTAGCCGATCTTGCGGCAGGCTTCGGCGCAGCGTTCGCCGATCTTGGCAATCAGCTTGCGGTCGACGCCGGGAGCGGGCGCTTCCTCGATGATCTTCTGGTGACGGCGCTGCATGGAGCAGTCGCGCTCGCCCAGATAGACGGCGTTGCCATACTG
>JBBIGX010000223.1:0-2821 GCA_037447315.1 Gallionellaceae bacterium
GTTCACCGGACAAGGAGGCCTACCGTTACTTCGACGCGAAGCGCAACGCATGGCTGAGCTTCAACTGGCGCCAGATGCGCGACGAGGTGGCGCGCTGGCAGGCGGCGCTGGCGCAGGAAGGCTTGCAGAAGGGTGACCGCGTGGCGCTCATGCTGCGCAACTGCCCGCAATGGGTGATGTTCGACCAGGCCGCGATGTCGCTCGGCCTCATCACCGTGCCGCTGTACACGGTGGACCGCGCCGAGAACATCGCCTACATCGTCAACGACGCGCAATGCAAGGTGCTGTTGTTCGAGACCGTCGAGCAATGGCAGGAACTGAACGCGGTGAAGGGTTCCATGCCCAGCCTGCAGCGCTTCGTGTCGCTGGATGATTTTCGCGCCGACGAGCCGCGTCTGGTGCATGCCGCGAACTATCTGCCGCCGCACGCTGAACTCCGTCCGCCGGTGCCGTGCGACATGGGCGAACTGGCCAGCATCATCTATACCTCCGGCACCACCGGCCGTCCCAAGGGCGTGATGCTCAGCCATCGCAACATCCTGTCCAACGCGCATGCCGCGCTCGGCACCTTCGTGATGTACGGCAGCGACCTGCTGCTGTCCTTCCTGCCGCTGTCGCACGCCTTCGAGCGCACTTGCGGCTATTACCTGCAGGTGATGACCGGCGCCACCGTGGCGTATGCGCGCTCCATTTCCCTGCTGTCGGAAGACCTGCAGATTATCCGTCCCACCATCCTCATTTCGGTGCCGCGCATCTACGAGCGCATCCATTCGGCGATCAGCGCCAAGCTGGAGGAAGGCCCCGCGTTGCGCAAGAAGCTGTTCCATCTCGCGGTGGAGGTGGGCTGGGCGCGCTTCGAGCACGCGCAGGGACGCGGCCCGTGGAAACTTTCATTCCTGCTGTGGCCGCTGCTCGACAAGCTGGTGGCGAAGAAGCTGCTGGCGCGGCTGGGCGGGCGCCTGCGCACGGCGGTCACCGGCGGCGCGGCGCTGGATGCCGACATCTCGCGCATGTTCGTCGGCCTCGGCCTGCCAGTGGTGCAGGGCTACGGCCTGACCGAGACCAGCCCCATCGTCACCGGCAACCATCTGGACAACAACTTCCCCGACAGCGTGGGCCAGCCGATACGCGGCGTGCAGGTGAAGCTGGGCGCGCAAAACGCGCTGCTGGTGAAAGGCCCGAACGTGATGATGGGCTACTGGAACAATCCCGAGGCGACGAAGGCGATGATCGACGACGATGGCTGGCTGAACACCGGCGACATCGCGCGCATCAGCGAGACCGGTCACGTCTACATCACTGGCCGCCTGAAGGAGATCATCGTGCTGGCCAATGGCGAGAAGCTGCCGCCGGCCGATATGGAGGCCGCCATCCTGCACGACCCGCTGATCGACCAGGTGCTGATCTACGGCGAGGGCAAACCCTATCTGGTCGCGCTGGTCGTGCTCAATCCGGTGGTGTGGCCGGACATCGCGGCCAGGGTCGGCGTGCGGCCCGATCTGCCGGAATCGCTCACCGACAGCCGGGTGGAGGCCGAAGTGCTGCGCCGCATCGCGCGCAACATCAGCACCTTTCCCGGTTATGCCAAGGTCAACCGCGCGCTGCTGCTGACCGAGCCATGGACCATCGACAACGGCCTGCTCACGCCCAAGCTGAGTTTGAAGCGCGATAAGATTGTGGCCCGTTTCGCCAAAGAGATCGACGCCCTGTACGCAGGCCATTGAAGGAGAAGAACCGTGAACACCCCCGTCACTGCCTTGCCCGACCGTGAACCCACCTTGCGCGTGGCGGCCATGCCGTCCGACGCCAACTACACCGGCGACATCTTCGGCGGCTGGCTGATGGGGCAGGTGGACGTCGCCGGCAGCATCCCCGCCGTGCACCGCGCAAAGGGCCGCGTCGCCACCGTCGCAGTCAATTCCTTCGTGTTCAAGCAGCCCATCTTCGTCGGCGACGTGGTGAGTTTCTACACCCGCATCGTCAAGACCGGCACCACCTCCATCACCGTGGATGTCGAGGTCTATGTGCAGCGCGACCCGGCCAATCCTACCAGCCACAAGGTGACCGAGGCGCAACTGACCTATGTCGCCGTGGGCGAGGACCGCAAGCCGCGCCCGCTGCCGCCGGAACAATGAGAGGAGTGCAAAGATGAGTACCTTGCGCATCAGGAAGGTCGCCGTGCTCGGCGCGGGCGTGATGGGCGCGCAGATCGCCGCGCACCTGGTCAACGCCAATGTCGAGACGTTGCTGTTCGAACTGCCCGCGAAAGAGGGCGACCCGAACGGCAACGTCAACAAGGCGCTGGAAGGTCTGAAGAAGCTCGATCCCGCGCCCATCTCGTCGCCCGCGCGCGTCAGCTACATCGAAGCGGCCAACTACGACCAGCATCTGGAGAAGCTGCGCGAGTGCGACCTCGTCATCGAGGCCATCGCCGAGCGCATCGACTGGAAGTCCGACCTGTACCGCAAGGTCGCGCCGTTCGTGAGCGCCAATGCCATCTTTGCCACCAACACCTCCGGCCTCTCCATCAACACGCTGGCGCAGGCCTTCTCCGAACAGTTGCGCCACCGCTTCTGCGGCATTCACTTCTTCAACCCGCCGCGCTACATGCATCTGGTCGAACTCATCCCGTGTGCGGGCACCGAGCCGCAACTGCTCGACGAGCTGGAGACCTTCCTCGTCTCCACGCTGGGCAAGGGCGTGGTGCGCGCCAAGGACACGCCCAACTTCATCGCCAACCGCATCGGCGTGGCCGGCATGCTGGCCACGATGATCGAGGCGCAGAAGTTCGGCCTCGGCATCGACGTCGGCGGTGCGGAAG
>JBBIGX010000224.1:0-2806 GCA_037447315.1 Gallionellaceae bacterium
GCGCGACTCGCCCGAAAAGATTGCGCGCGAGTCGCGCAAGTCACGCGGATAGCGCACGTTCACGCCGAAACGTTCCAGTCCTTCCACCGTGGTGGTGACGGTTTCTCCGCCGAGCGCGGTGGCGATCACTTCCTGCACATCGTTCATGCTGAGGCCATAGCGTGCGAGCTGTGAACGGTCCGGCTCGATGTCGAGATAATAGCCGCCGGTGATGCGCTCGGCATAGGCAGAGCTGGTGCCGGGGATGGTCTTCACCACCGACTCGATCTGCTTGGCCAGCCGTTCCATCTCCCCCAGGTCCTTGCCGAACACCTTGATGCCGATGGGGGTGCGGATGCCGGTGGAAAGCATGTCGATGCGCGCCTTGATCGGCATGGTCCACGAGTTCGCTACGCCGGGGAACTGCAGCGCCTTGTCCATCTCGGCGATCAGCTTGTCGGTGTCCATGCCCTTGCGCCATGCCTCCTGCGGCTTGAGGTTGATGACCGTCTCGAACATCTCCAGCGGTGCCGGGTCGGTGGCCGTGTTCGCGCGGCCCGCCTTGCCGTACACCGAAGCGACTTCGGGGAAACTCTTGATGATCTTGTTCTGCGTCTGCAGCAGTTCGGCCGCCTTGGTCACCGACAGGCCGGGCAGGGCGGTCGGCATGTAGAACAGCGTGCCCTCGTTCAAGGTGGGCATGAATTCGCTGCCCAGCTTCAGCGCCGGATACACGCTCAATGCGAGTGCGGCGACCGCGATCCCCAATGTCGTTTTTTTCCTGTTCAACACCCATTCGATGAGCGGACGGTAGCCCGCGATCAGCCAGCGGTTGAGCGGATTGTCAGTTTCTGGCCGAATGCGGCCCTTGATGAACAGCAGCATCAGCACCGGCACCAGCGTCACCGACAGCAGCGCCGCACCCGCCATGGCGAAGGTCTTGGTGAACGCCAGCGGCGCGAACAAGCGGCCTTCCTGTGCCTCCAGCGTGAACACCGGCAGGAAGGAGATGGTGATGATGAGCAACGAGAAGAACAGCGAGGGGCCGACCTCCTGGCAGGCGGCGATGATCGCCACCGTGCGCGATGAATCTTCCTTCATGCGTTCCAGATGCTTGTGCGCGTTCTCGATCATCACGATGGCCGCATCCACCATCGCGCCGATGGCGATAGCGATGCCGCCGAGACTCATGATGTTGGAATTGAGGCCGAGCGCACGCATGGCGATGAAGGCGATCAGTATCCCGATGGGCAGCATCACGATGGCGACCAGCGCGCTGCGTGCATGCATCAGGAACACCATGCACACCAGCGCCACGATCAGCCCTTCCTCGAACAGCGTTCTTTTCAGGGTGTCGATGGCGCGCTGGATCAGTTCCGAGCGGTCGTACACGCTCCGTATCGAGACGCCTTCCGGCAACCCCGGCGTGATCTCGGCGATCTTGTCCTTGATGTTGCGGATCACTTCGAGCGCGTTCTGCCCGTAGCGCGCCATGGCGATGCCGGACACCACTTCGCCTTCGCCGTCGAGTTCGGTCAGGCCGCGCCGCTCGTCCGGTCCCAGTTCGATGCGTGCGATGTCGCGCAGCAGCACCGGTGTACCGCGCTCGGCCTTCACCACCAGCATCCCGATGTCATCCTTGCCGCGCAGATAGCCGCGACCGCGCACCATGTATTCGGTCTCGGCCATCTCCAGCACGCGCCCGCCGACATCGCGGTTGCTTTCGCGGATCACCTGCGACACGCGACTGAGCGGGATGCCGTAGGCGCGCAGCTTCACCGGATCGACTGTCACCTGATACTGTTGCACCTGTCCGCCGATGCTGGCCACCTCCGCCACGCCGTGCGCCTTGGTCAGTTGATAGCGCAGATACCAGTCCTGCATCGTGCGCAACTGCGCGAGGTCGTGCTTCTCGCTGAGCAGCGCGTACTGGTACACCCAGCCCACGCCGCTGGCATCCGGCCCCAGTTGCGGCGACACGCCGCGTGGCAGGCGGCCTGACGCCTGGTTCAGATATTCCAGCACGCGCGAACGCGCCCAGTAGATATCGGTGCCGTCCTCGAAGATGACGTACACGAACGACGCGCCAAAGAAGGAGAAGCCGCGCACCACTTTCGACTTCGGCACCGCCAGCATCGCGGTGGTGAGCGGGTAGGTGACCTGGTCTTCCACCACCTGCGGCACCTGACCCGGATATTCGGTATAGACGATCACCTGCACGTCGGACAGGTCGGGCAGCGCGTCCAGCGGCGTCTTCAGCAGCGCGTAGATGCCGGCCAGCGTGATGAACAGCGTGGCGAGCAGGACCAGGCAACGGTTCTTCGCCGACCACTCAATGACGGTGTTCAGCATGGCCTGCCTCCTTTGCCACCAGCTTTGTGATGACCCATTCGCCCGGTCCGCGCTCGACGATCTCGAACTCGATGGCGCTGCCCGGTTTGATGTTCGCTGCCAGCGAGGGATTGGCCAGCGCGAAGTCCATGGTCATGGCCGGCCACTTGAGCGCGGGGAGGGGATCATGGGTGATACTCACGTTGCCATCGTCGTAGATCTCTTCCAGCACCCCGGTCGCGCTATGCCCGACTGTCTTCGGTTTTACGGGTGCGGGCATGTCGGCCATGCCGCTGAATGCCGCCTTCAGGTTGCTCTCCGAATCGAGCAGGAAGTTGGCGCGGGTGACCACTTGTTCACCTTCGGCTAGACCACTGATGACTTCCACATAGTCGTCGCTGCGACTGCCCAGTGTCACCGTGCGCGGAGCGAAGCGTCCGGCGTCGAGACGCCCCAGCCCCGTCTGCCGTTCGCCACTGTCCATCACGGCCGAGAC
>JBBIGX010000225.1:0-2797 GCA_037447315.1 Gallionellaceae bacterium
CGGCTACCGCGCTCACGCTGGTGCTCGGTGCCACGCAGTTCCTGCACATGGGCTTCGTGTGGACGCTGACCATCGTCGCCGCCAATGCCTTCCTCTCGCTGCTGCTGGCGCTGACCATCAACAACGCCCTGCCGCGCCGTCACTATCCGCAGGCACCGCAAGCGCCCGCCGCGCCGCCCACCCCGATACGCGTGCTGCCCGAAGCGCAGGACCTCGAATGGGCACTGGCGCAGGAAGACAGCATGCTGGACATCAGCACCGAAGACCTGACCGCACTGTACGACGCGGCACAGCGCCGCGCGCAATTCCGCTTCGAGGCCGCGACACGCAAGGGCTGAGCATGTCCACACTCAAACTCGTCCACGTCGGCGCGGTCGTCCTCAGCTTCACGCTGTTCTTCCTGCGCGGCCTGTGGCTGCTGCGCGGCTCGGCCGTCATGCGCCAGCGCTGGGTGAAGGTCGCCCCACACAGCATCGACACCGTGTTGCTGGCCAGTGCCATCGCACTCGCCTGGCAACTCGGCTACACACCGGGCAATTCGCCCTGGCTGGCCGCCAAGATCGTCGCGCTGCTGCTCTACATCGGCCTCGGCATGCTGGCTTTCCGCTTTGCACGCTCGAACCGGCAACGCCTCGCCGCCTGGCTGGCCGCGCTGCTCACCTTCGCCTACATCGTGCTGGCCGCCGTCACGCACGACCCGCTGCTCACGCTCGGATGACCGCCCCATGAACGACCTGCCGCAAACCGCTGCCGCACCCGGATTCGACGATCCGCTGGAGATGCTGCGCGCCTGTCACGGCCGCATCACCGCACAGTGCGACACGCTGCACAGACTGGTCAGCCACCTGCTGGTACAGGGCAACGACGCCCAGGCCGCACAGGCGGCACGCGCCATCCTGCGCTATTTCGACACCGCCGGTCAGCATCACCATCAGGACGAGGAACAGGACCTGTTTCCGCTGCTGCGCGCCAGCGCCGCACCGGAAGCGGCGGAATACATCGACCGCCTGTTGCAGGAGCACCGCACGCTGGACAGCGCTTGGCAAGAATTGCGACCGCTATTGACGGAGATCGCCGAACACAACGCGCGCACACTGGATGCCGCCGTGGTCGAACGTTTCATCCGTGGTTACGCGCAGCACATCGCCTTCGAGAACACCCACCTGCTGCCGCTGGCGGAACATCTGCTGAATGCGGCACAGCAACAACAGATCGGCCGCAGCATGGCCGCACGGCGCGGCGTAACGACATGAGCGCGGCACACATCACCATCATCGGCGCCGGTCCCGCCGGCTTGATGGCGGCCGACACGCTGAGTGCGCACGGCGTGGCCGTCGAGGTGTACGACGCGATGCCCAGCGCGGCGCGCAAGTTCCTGATGGCCGGCAAGGGCGGCATGAACATCACCCACGCCGAACCGCTGGGGGATTTCCTCACGCGCTATGGCGCACGCCGTGAACAGATCGACCCCTTGCTGCACGCCTTCCCGCCGCAAGCGCTGCGCGAGTGGATACACGGCCTCGGCATCGAGACCTTCGTCGGCACTTCCGGCCGCGTGTTCCCCAAGGAGATGAAAGCCGCGCCGCTGCTGCGCGCCTGGCTGCACCGCCTGCGCCAGCGCGGCACACGCTTCCACATGCGCCATCGCTGGCTGGGCTGGGATGGCGACGGCGCATTGCGCTTCTCCACGCCGGAAGGCCAACGCATGGTCACCGCCGACGCCACCCTGCTGGCGCTGGGCGGTGCGAGCTAGCCGCAACTCGGCTCGGACGGCGCATGGGTGCCGCTGCTCGCCGCGCGCGGCGTGGACATCGCCCCGCTGCGCCCCAGCAACTGCGGCTTCGACATCGCCTGGACACCCCACTTCCGCGAACGCCATGCAGGAGAACCGCTAAAGTCGGTGGCCGCCCGCTTCGGCACAGTAAGCAAGCGCGGCGAATGCATGCTCACCGCGCACGGCATCGAAGGCGGATTGATCTATGCGCTGTCCGCGGCGCTGCGCGATACCATCGAGACAGAGGGGCAGGCAACCTTGCATCTCGACCTGCTACCCGACTGGCCGCTGACGCGCGTGCAGCAAGAGGTCTCGCATCCGCGCGGTTCGCGCTCGCTCTCCAGCCACCTCGCCAGCCGCCTCGGCCTGAAAGGCGCCAAGGCCAGCCTGCTGCGCGAAGTGCTGACACCACAACAGATGCTGGACGACGCGCTGCTGGCTCAGACTCTCAAAGCCCTGCCGCTGCCCATGCTCGCCCCGCGCCCCATCGCCGAAGCCATCAGCAGCGCGGGCGGTGTGCGCTTCGGGGAAGTGGACGAACACCTGATGCTGCACAAGCTGCCCGGCGTGTTCGTCGCGGGCGAGATGCTGGACTGGGAAGCCCCCACCGGCGGCTACCTGCTCAGTGCCTGTTTCGCCACTGGCCATGCCGCCGCCAACGGCATCCTGCGCCGCCTGCAAAATCCTCATTCTGCGCAGGGTCTGTAACTTTCCTCGCGTATTTCCTGCGTTACAATGCGCGCCGTTACAAAACCACACAAAGGACCCACCATGAAGCAATACAGCAAACGCACCGCCATCCTGCACTGGCTGATCTTCCTGCTCGTCATCGCCGCCGCTTTCATGGCGATGCAGATCGAAGAGACGAAGGATGCCGGGCAGAAACTATCGATGTACCCCGTGCATTTCCTGATCGGCAACCTCGTGCTGCTGCTCACCCTGTTGCGCATCTATTTCAGGAAAAAGGACGGCGAACCCGCCCCGGCCAACGCCAATCCGCTGCTGAACAAGATCGCCTCCGCC
>JBBIGX010000226.1:0-1107 GCA_037447315.1 Gallionellaceae bacterium
CCTTAGCGCGCGCGGCAGAGGCCGAGGTCATACCAGGCGCGGTCATATTGCGGGTTCAGTGCCACGGCGGATTCGAAAGAGCGGATCGCCTCATCCAGCTCACCCTGCTTGTCGCAGCAGTAGCCGAGATTGAACAGCAGGTCGGCATTTTCCGGGGCGATGCGCAGCGCCTCGCGGAAGGCCTGCCCGGCATGGGCGAAATCGCCACGGTCGGCATGGATGAAAGCGATGGCGGTGGCGGCACGCAGGTGGCTGGGGGCTATTGCCAGCACTGCGCGGTACGCGGCGAGCGCGTCGTCGTGACGCTCGAAGAACTGGAACATGCGGGCGCGCAGCAGGTGGCGCCATTTCTCGAAATTCATTGCAATATTTCCCGGTCGATGACAGGCGACATTCTGCGTGCTGCGGCCTGTCGCGGCAAGCCGGATGGTAGAATCCGCACTCGTTAATCCGGTGTGAACATCATGTCATCTCCCGAACTGTTCATCGTCAGCGTGCTGAAGGCACTGGTCGAAGTCGGCTTGCTGTCGCTGCTGGCCCAGGGTCTCGTTGGCTTTCTCTCCGGCAAGGCCAAAGACAACAATTTCGTCTATCGTCTGCTGCAGGTCGTGACGGCTCCGCTCTACAAGCTGGGGCGCAAGATCACGCCGCAGTTCATCCGCGAACAGCATCTCGGCGTGGTCAGCTTCCTGGTGCTGTTCTGGCTGTGGATCGCGCTGATCTATGCCAAGGCCTATGTCTGCCATGCGCAGAACCTGGCCTGCATCCCAGCTTGATCGCGGTTGGACTGCAAGGGCAAAAGCCGTTATCCTTCGCGCCCTCAAACAAGCGCCCGTAGCTCAGCTGGATAGAGTATTGGTTTCCGAAGCCAAGGGTCGTGGGTTCGACTCCCGCCGGGCGCGCCAAATTCGGATCGTGGTTCAACGCAGGCGGCCGCTTGTCGGTTGCCGGGAGACAAATCATGACACGTCTGATCTTTCTGGTGCTGGTCATCGCGTTGGTGTACTGGCTGTTGCGGCGTTTCCGCCAGCCGCCGGCCGGCAAGCACGACGCAGGCCGGGCCGAAGATATGGTGAACTGCGCTCGTTGCGGTTTGAACCTGCCGCG
>JBBIGX010000226.1:1117-2795 GCA_037447315.1 Gallionellaceae bacterium
GATCATCGTCTGGGGCCTGTTCGAGCTGTGGCCGATCCTGCCGCGCAGCGAGGCACTGGCTGCCGGTGACCGATATTATTGCTGCGAGACGCACCGGCGCGAGGCGATGTCGGATTGAAGCCCATGCGGGACGCCTCAACGCCCGGGATCTCGCTGCTTGCCGCTTGGCGCCCGTCCACACCGCTCGCGCCGGAAAACCTGTGGCGCTCGCTTTCACTGTTCAATCTGTACCGTCTGATCCTGGGCGGGATCCTGGTCTTCCTGTCGGCCCTGTTCGGTGCGGTGCTGTCCCTGACGGCGCGCGAGCAGTCGGCCTTCTTCTGGGTCAGCGCGATCTATACCCTGTTGGTGCTGGTCTCGGTGCTTGCCGTGGTGCTGCGCCGGCCGCAGCCGGGTTGGCAGCTGGCTTTCCAGGTCTGTATCGATATCGCGGCCATCAGCTTGCTGAGCTATATCGGCGGCGGTGTGCAGAGCAACCTGCCGATGTTGTTGCTGGTGTCGCTGGCGTTCGCCGGCATGATCAGCTACGGCCGCATCACCTTGCTGTATGCGGCTCTAGCCAGCATCGCCATGCTGCTCGGCCATGCCTATGCGGTGCTGACGCGCGACGCTTCGGTGGCGCTGTTCTTTCAGACCGGGATTCTCAGCATCTCGTATTTTGCGGTGGCCTGGCTGGCGCATGCGATGTCCAAATATGCGCAGGACAGCGAGCGGCTGGCGGCGCGGCGCGGGGCGGACCTGTCGAGTATGGCCGAGGCGAATCGGTTGTTGATTCAGGATATGCCGGACGGCATGCTGGTGGTCGATGAGCGCGGCACGGTGCGCCAGTCCAATCCTGGGGCGGGCCGCCTGCTCGGCCATGATTTTTCACGCTCCAAAGAAGTCGGGCTGGGGGAATGCTCGCCGTTGCTGGAGGCTATGTATGCCGCCTGGCGCCAGAACCGTACGCTGGGCAACGAGGTGGTGCAGCTGCCGCGCACTCAGCGCATGGTGCGCGTGCGCTTCCTGGCCATCGGCAGCACGGTGTTCTGGGGGGCGGTGATCGTGCTGGAAGATTTGCAGCGCGTGCAGGCGCAGGCGCAGCAGGTGAAGCTGGCGGCGCTCGGCAGGCTGACGGCGAACATCGCACACGAGGTGCGCAACCCGTTGTCGGCAATCAGCTATGCGACGGAACTGCTGCAGGAAGGGTTGCGCGATCCGGCGCAGACGCGCCTGCTGCAGATCATCCTGGACAACACCTCGCGCCTGAACCGCATCGTGCAGGATGTGATGCAGCTGAATCGCCGTGACCGCGCGCAACCGGAACTGCTCGATCTGCCGGGTGTGCTGTCCGCCTTTGTCGAAGGACTGGCGTTGGTCGAACAGGTGCCGCGGGAGGTGTTCACCCTGGAAGTGCCGGAGGGCAGTTCGGCGCGCTTCGATCGCGGGCACTTCGAACAGGTACTGTGGAACCTGTGCCGCAACGCCTTGCGTTATAGTCGGCGACAGCCCGGCAGTGTGCGGCTGGCCTGGCGGCGTGATGCGCAGGGTCATCCGGTGCTGGAAGTCGAGGATGACGGCCCGGGGGTGGAGGAGGATGCGGTGCAGAACCTGTTCGATCCGTTCTATACCACCGACAGTCGCGGCACCGGTCTTGGACTGTACATCGCGCGCGAGTTGTGCGAGGCGAACGGGGCAG
>JBBIGX010000227.1:0-2775 GCA_037447315.1 Gallionellaceae bacterium
AAGATCGCCTCCGCCACGCACGTACTGATGAACCTCAGCGTGATCGCCGTCGCCGTTTCCGGCATCGCCACCGTCGCCACCTCCGGCCTGGTCGATGCACTGAAGGCCGGCGACCCGGCGCTGATCCCCGACTTCCACGAAGTCGCTGCCAAGGGGTTCCACGAGATGTTCCTCGGCATCCTGTTCGTGCTGGTCGCCTTCCACGTCGCCGCAGCGCTGTATCACCAGTTCATCGTCAAGGACAACCTGCTGCGCCGCATCATGATCAAGCGCTTCGAGGACTGACACGCGCCACACATCGAATGGGCGGCCGTTGTGCCGCCCTTTTCATTTGCAGGATAGGAACGCCCTGATTGACACCCCTCCATGCGCGTAAGTTATGCGCATTCACAACAAGGGTAACTCGATGGCGCCAATCACATTCAATCCGGCCGCTCCCAAAAATCGGCCAACCTGAGCATCAATGCAGATTTGTTGCAACAGGCCAAACAACTCAATATCAACCTGTCCCAGACCCTGGAACAGCGGCTCGCAGAGATCATCCGGCAGGCCCAACGCGATCAATGGCTGAATGAAAACAAGGGCGCACGGGAAGACTACAACCGCCGCATTGAAGCGCGCGGCATGTTCAGCGATGGACTGAGACGGTTCTGATGGTGCAGTTCGATGTCCATCTCAATCCAAATCCCGATACCCGCGATGCCATCCCCTATCTGCTCGATGTGCAAGCCATGCTGGACATGCTGACTACGCACATGGTCGTACCGCTGGTGCAAGAGATGGGCCGGGAAGCCGGACTGCTCAATCCGAAATTGAAGATCAAGGGAAACACCGTCGTCATATCCACTGCAGAGATGGCCGGCGTCCACCTGCGCGCGCTGGGCGATAAGGTGACCTCGCTCAAGACTTCACCTCCAGAATATGCGGCAATGTGAACCAGCTTATATGGTTTTTTTGATGGCGATGTAGATGGCCCAGGCGCCGAGCAGCACATACCAGACCAGCGACCACTCCGGGATGCCGAGGGTAAGGAAAGTCCAGCCCTTCTCCGCGCATTCGCCGGAGCCGTGCATCAGCTCTTGCCACACTTCGGTCATGGGAAAGTTTCGCAGCATGTAGTCGAGGCCGGGGCCGCAGGCGGGCACCTGGTCCTTCGGCAGGTGTTGCAGCCAGATGTGGCGCGAGGCGGTGGCAATGCCACCGAGGGCACACAAGGCGATGAGGCCGGAGTAGATGCGGCGGCCAATGCGCCCGGCGTTATGCACGGCAGCGCCGAGGAACAGCACACCGATGACAATGAAGATGACGCGCTGCAGCATGCACAGCGGGCAGGGCTCTTCGCGCAGCACATACTGCAGGTAGAGCGCGGCGCTGAACAGGCCGACGACGAGCAGTGCGCCGACGAGGTAAAGCCAGCGCGGCGACAAGGCGAGCAGGCGCTGCAGCATCATTCTGCTTCTTCGATCCACGCGGCCTGGATGGCTTCCAGCACTTTCTCACCGCCACGGCTGTGGTCGTCGCTAAAACCTTCAAGGTCGACCACGTAGTTGTGGAGGTCGACGAAGTTCACTTTGAGCGGGTCGACATCAGGGTACTTCTCGGCCAGTTCGATAGCGATGTCACGTACGTCGGTCCATTTCATTTCTTCACGCCCTCCTTGGCCATGTTGATGGAGTACTTGGGGATCTCGACCACCAGCGGTTGATCGGCCACGATGGCCTGACAGCTGAGGCGCGAGTTGGCTTCCAGCCCCCAGGCCTTGTCCAGCATATCCTCTTCCAGTTCCGTGGCTTCTTCCAGGCTGTCGAAACCTTCGCGCACGATAACGTGGCAGGTGGTGCAGGCGCAGGATTTCTCGCAGGCGTGCTCGATCTCGATGCCGTTGTCCAGCAGGGCGTCGCAGATGGAGGTGCCGGGCTCGGCTTCGAACAGGGCACCCTCGGGGCACAGCTCCTCATGCGGCAAGACGATGATCTGTGTCATTCCAGCTCCGCAAGTTTGTGCCCCTTGAGGGCGCTGGCCACGCTTTTGTCCATGCGCATTTGGGCGAAGGCGGTAGTCGACTGGTTCAGCACTTCCACCGCACGTTTCAGTGCTTGCTGATCGGTGCCTTCCAGCAGGAAGCGCACGCCTTCCATGCTGGCGCGGATGGCGGCCCTGCTGTTCGGGTCGAGCAGGGCACCATCCTCTTGCAGCGCAGCCTCCACCGCTTCCAGCAGTTGCCGCGCCTCGACCTGCTGTTCGCGCAGGGCGCGCGCCTGCATGTCGTCGCGTGCGTGCTGCGCCGAGTCTTTCAGCATCTGCGTGATCTGGTCGTCGGTCAGGCCGTAGGAAGGCTTGACCACGATGCTGGATTCGCGGCCGGAGGTCATCTCGCGGGCGGAGACGCTGAGCAGGCCGTCCGCATCCACCTGGAAGGTGACGCGGATGCGCGCCGCCCCCGCCACCATGGGCGGAATGCCGCGCAGCTCGAAGCGCGCCAGCGAGCGGGAGTCCGCCACCAGATCGCGTTCCCCCTGCACGACGTGGATGCTCATCGCGGTCTGGCCGTCCTTGTAGGTGGTGAATTCCTGCGCGCGCGCAGTCGGTATCGTGCTGTTGCGCGGAATGATCTTTTCGGTGAGACCGCCCATGATCTCGATGCCGAGCGAGAGCGGGATCACATCCAGCAGCAGCCAGTCGTCGCCACCACGGTTGCCGGCCAGCACGTTGGCCTGGACGGCCGCGCCCAGCGCGACCACCTTGTCCGGATCGAGATTGGTCAGCGGCGTCTGC
>JBBIGX010000228.1:0-2742 GCA_037447315.1 Gallionellaceae bacterium
GCCTGTCGTCCATCGCCAGCGCGCTGGAGGCGGGCGACGCCGGCAACTACGCCGTCATCCACCGCGACGGCCGCACCACCGACTTCACCTTTTTCCTCTCTCAGACCGACGGCCGCTGGAACATCGAACAGCGCCAGCCAGACGGCAGCTGGGCGAACGTCACCTGCAAGACGGACTGCCTTCTGCAGGAATCCGCGCCCTCCGACCTTGCCCGTTTCTTCAGCGAAAACGAGATCCGCGAGACGCAGCCCGCCTGCATCCACAACCAGGCTTTCGCCTTCTGCCGCAAGAACGCGCTGTTGCACCCGGACGAGAAGGAATACCTCCTTGTCGCCCTGATGATGCCGCGCCCGTTGCAGGTCCAGCTCCGCAAACTGGAATCCGGCTGGAAAGATCCGCTCGGCCGTATCCAGCCCGACACCGAATCCAGAAAGGCGGCAAACGGTTTTGGCGGCTGGCTGCTCGTCACCGCAGACAGCGACTGGGAAAACAAATGGAACACGCAGGCCGAGGCCGTTCCGCACTTCAGCCAGGTCCGGCAGACCGAACGCGGCCAGCCGCTCTATGTCCTTACTTTCTTCAGCAATCCCAAGCTCACGGTCGATGGCAACGCCGACATCAGCTGCGACATCGACTTGCGCAAACCCGACGGCAGCGCCTCCTACCAGCAGACCGACGCCACCTGTTACAAGGGCACACTGAAAGGCCAGCCGGGCTACCTCTACCTCTCCGCGCCGGTGGTCAGATTCATCGGCGAACAGGACGACCCGCACGGTGAATGGCAGGTGCGCATCACCCTCAAGGACAACATCGGGCGGATACAATTGCCGCTGCAGACCTCGTTCATCCTGCACTAGCCAGTGCGAGAAGGGGAAGCGCATGGAGATGAAGAAACTCAACTCGGGCAAACTGCGCGCCGCCGGCTACGATGCGCGCGAACGCATCCTGCAGGTACAGCTCGACAACGGCGACACATTGCAATACCTTGGCGTTGGGGAAAACCTCTGGCGCAGGCTCAGCAGCTCCGCCGCGGCATGGAGCTTCTACCGCGACAACATCGAAGAAGAGTTCACCGTGAAGAAGGTCTCGTCGCAGGCCCCCGCCGGCAAGAACCCGCTGGATGATCTCTTCGGACCTAAATAAGGCGGGGCAGCGTCCCCAACCACGACAGGAGGAAAGCATGAGCACATCCGACAACGAGAAAAGCCCGGTCACCCCGAGCGGCGAACACGACGGCAAGACCGTCATCATGCTGCGCTGCCCCAAGCACGGCCTGCTGCACATGCCGAGCGAACCCTGCCCGGAATGCGCCAAGGAAAAGCAAGGCAGCACCGCCTGACACACGCAGTCCATGAACACCTTCCACATCGCCGCCGGGCTGCCTGCAGTGAAAGTCCTGCACCGGGACACGCCGGTCACCATCACCCGCGAACAAGACCCGGCCGCGACGATACGCGCGGAATACGCCCCGGTCGCGCGCCCCTGTCCGCCCTACTGCATCCAGCCCATCAAACTGGGGGAAGGCGTCGAGACACTGGGCGAACTGGAAGTGCTCGATTATCTGCAACGCATCGCCAACGGCGACACGAGCTGTCTGGTGATCGATTCGCGCACGCCAGACTGGTACGCAAAGGTCACCATCCCCGGCGCCATCAACGTGCCTTACGCGCAGAACATGGCGGGCGAGGCCACCGACCTGCCCGGCGTGAAACGGACACTGCTTGAATTGTTCGGTGTGCAAGGAACAGACGGCCGCTACGACTACCGCGATGCGCGCATCCTCGCCATTTTCTGCAACGGCCCCTGGTGCGGCCAGACGCCCAACTACATCCGCACCCTGCTCGCCCTCGGCTATCCGGCGGACAAGCTCAAGTGGTATCGCGGCGGCATGCAGGACTGGTGTTCGCTCGGCCTCACCACCGCCTGAAGCCTCTCACCAGTACGTCATTCCCGCGCCGACGGGCATTCAGTCCAGCAGACATCTGCCTCACTTCATCGTCAGCTGCAGGTCATCCTGGAACGCTTCCGCAATCATCCCGAGCAGCGCGACTTCATGCACACTTCCCACCCGAAGCATCCCGCGAACGATGCTTCGCGCCGGGAACTGCAGGGCGTCGCTACCCAGAAGTTGTCGCTGGCACAGGGCATCACGCGCGCGCTCAACCATGACGAGTTCGAACTCTATTACCAGCCGATCTGCGACCTCGCCAGTGACCACGTGGCCGGCTTCGAGGCGCTGATCCGCTGGCACCACCCGACCGACGACCTGATTCCGCCCATGGATTTCCTGTAGCTGGCCGAACAGACCGGTCAGATCCGCCGCTGGAGCGCGCCGCACGCGACTGGCCGCGCCTGCGCCAACTGACGGACCATGAGCAACCCTTCGTCAGCGTCAACCTGTCCGCGCGGCAACTCACCGGCGACAATCTGGTCGACGACGTCAAGGCCACCATGGCCCGCCACAGCCTCGCCGCCGATGCACTCAAGCTGGAGCTGACCGAGACCGTGATGGTGGAGCAGCCCGCACTGGCCATGCACATCCTGATTCAGTTGATCGATCTCGGCTTCCAACTGGCGCTGGACGACTACGGCACCGGCTATTCCGGTCTGGACAAGCTGCAGCGCTACCCCATCGGCACGCTCAAGCTGGACCGCGCCTTCGTCACGCACATGCTCACCTCCAGCCAAAGTCTGGAGATCGTGCGCTCCTCCATCGAGCTGGCGCACACGCTGGGCATGTCC
>JBBIGX010000229.1:0-2733 GCA_037447315.1 Gallionellaceae bacterium
TACTTCGGAATCGCACTGAAGAGCTTCGAGGCATACGTCCTATATATTGGGCCTGCTGAAGTTCGCGATTGCGAGCGCATTAGCCGTAAGGTGTAATGCGCACACAAACGACAGGGGCGGCAAGCAATTCCTTCCATGGATTTATCCCCGCTTTTCGACTATCATGCGCGCCAGTCACAGGGCATGCCGCATCGCCCGCAAGACACAGATTTCACGAATTGGCGGGTCTCCCCGCATTGCACTTTGGTGAACCTGGTCAGGTCCGGAAGGAAGCAGCCACAGCCAAGCGGTGCAAGTGCCGGGGGTAAGGCTCGCCTCCTTATTTATCGAGGGTGTCACACTCGACAGGCAGGAGGACAGGGGTATGTCGGCGACTTCAGTTCTGGCGCGCAAATGGCGCCCCCGCAGCTTCTCTGAACTTTCCGGGCAAGAGCATGTGGTGCAGGCACTGAGCAATGCGTTGACGCAGGGCCGCTTGCATCATGCCTACCTCTTTACCGGCACGCGCGGCGTGGGCAAGACCACTATTGCGCGCATCTTCGCCAAATCCCTGAATTGCGAATCCGGCGTTACCGCCGAGCCGTGCGGCGTGTGCAGCGCCTGCAAGGAGATCGATAGCGGCCGCTTCGTCGACCTGATCGAGCTGGACGCGGCGTCGAACACGCAGGTGGACAACATGCGCGAGCTGCTGGAGAGCGCGCTGTATGCGCCGACCGCCGGGCGCTACAAGGTCTACATCATCGACGAAGTGCACATGCTGTCGAAGTCGGCGTTCAACGCGATGCTGAAGACGCTGGAAGAGCCGCCCGCGCATGTGAAGTTCATCCTCGCCACCACCGATCCGCAGAAGATACCGGTCACCGTGCTGTCGCGTTGTCTGCAGTTCAATCTCAAGCAGATGCCACCCGCGCTGATTGTCTCGCGCCTGCAATATGTGCTGGGCGATTAAGTCATCCATTTGGAGATGGGCGCGCTGAACCTGGTGTCGCGCGCGGCTGCCGGCAGCATGCGCGACGCGCTGAGTCTGATGGACCAAGCCATCGCCTATTCTTCCGGCAAGGTGGACGAGCCGCTGGTGCGCACCATGCTGGGCGCGATCGACCAAGGCTTCCTGTTCGACATCCTGCAGGCGCTCAAGGCGGGCAATGGCGCGGAATTGCTGAGGATTGCCGATGACATGGCGGCGCGCAGTGTGGCATTCGAGGCGGCGTTGCAGGATCTGGCGACGCTGCTGCACCGCATCGCGCTGGTGCAGACCATCCCGGGTGCGATCCCGGACGACGAGCCGGAACGCGCGCGCTTGATGGAGCTGGCACAGCAGTTCACGCCGGAGGAGATACAGCTCGATTACCAGATCGCCATCCACGGCCGCAACGAAATCGACCTCGCGCCGGATGAATATGCGGGCTTTACCATGACATTGCTGCGCATGCTGGCCTTTGCGCCGCAGGCGGTTGGTGCGAATGCGACACCGGTTGCGCCGCGATCGATGCCGGCCAAAGCGGCGTCCGCTGCAGCACAGTCAGTCGCGGCTGCACCGGCAGCGACTTATGCTGCGGCGCCTGTTGCCCCGGTTGCGGCGACGTCGGCGCCGGAGGGGGCGCTTCCTGCGAACATGGACTGGAACACCTTGCTGGCGCAGCTCAATCTATCGGGCATGGCGCGCGAGTTGGCGAAGAACAGCGTGCTGGCCGAGTTCGCCAACAACCGCCTGGTATTGAGTCTACCGCCACAGCACAAACAGTTCCTCACCAACAAGGTCGCACAGGAGAAGTTGCAAACGGCGCTGACCAAGTATTTCGCCAGGCCGGTACGGCTGGAAGTGGTGCTCGGTTCAAGCAGCGAGGTGGCGACGCCGGCGGCCGTGGAGCGGCAGGATAAGCAGAACCGCCAGCAGCAGGCGGAGGATGCCATCCGGCAGGATGCCTTTGTGCGTGAGGCGCAGGCCATACTGGGGGCGCAATTGATTGAAGGGTCGATACGGCCCGTTTAACCGGAGGAAGAAAACAATGATGAAAGGCGGATTGGCTGGCCTGATGAAGCAGGCGCAGCAGATGCAGGCAAACATGAAGAAGGCGCAGGATGAGCTGGCGCAGACCGAGGTGGAGGGGCAATCCGGCTCCGGCGCGGTAAAAGTGACCATGACCTGTGCGCACGAGGTGCGCCGCATTCAGCTTTCAGACAGCGTGATGGACGACCGCGAGATGCTGGAAGACCTGATCGTGGCTGCGCTGGGCGATGCCAACAAGAAGGCGACTGAAGTGTCGCAGAAACGCATGAGCGGGTTCACGGCGCACCTGCCGCCTGGCATGTCCCTGCCGTTCTGATGAACACCCCTTCGAGTCTCGAAGATCTCATCGCCGCCTTGCGCTGTCTGCCCGGGGTCGGCCCCAAGTCGGCGCAACGCATGGCTTATCACTTGTTGCAGCGCGACCGGCAGGGAGCTTTGCATCTGTCCCATTCGTTGCGTCATGCGGTGGAGAGCGTCAAGCATTGCAGCAAATGCAACAACTTTTCCGAGCAGGACATCTGCCCGATGTGCAGTTCCCCGCAGCGCGATACCGATCTGCTGTGCGTGGTGGAGATGCCGGCCGACCTGCTGATGATGGAACAGGCGCAATGCTTTCGTGGTATGTACTTCGTGCTGATGGGACGGTTGTCTCCCCTTGATGGCATCGGGGCCAAGGAACTCCCGCTGGAACGGCTGGTCAAGCGAGCGCGTGAACTGGATTG
>JBBIGX010000230.1:0-2717 GCA_037447315.1 Gallionellaceae bacterium
GATGCGCAAGAAGATTCCCGTACAGAATATCCGTCTCGGCATGTACATCCACGAGTTGTGCGGCAGCTGGATGGACCACCCGTTCTGGCGCAAATCCTTCCTGCTGGATAACGAAGCCGATCTGAACACTCTCCGCACCTGCGGCATCCAGGAAGTGTGGATCGATCCGGAGCGCGGACTCGATGTGGAAGGCGACGTGATCGCGGTCTCGGACGAGGAGGCGGAGCGGCAGATCGCCAGCGAACTGGATCGCATCGCCAAGGCACAGCCCAAACTGGAAGTTCGCGCCCGCAAGCTGCAGGCCAAGAGCAAGGCGGCAGTCACGTCGATGTTACAGGAAGCACGCATGGGCAAGGCCATCAAGGTCAGCGAGGCAATGCCTCTGGTAGAGGAAATCAACCAATCCATCACGCGCAACCCGGAAGCCTTCCTCAATCTGGCGCGCTTGAAGACCAAGGACGATTACACGTACATGCACTCGGTGGCGGTATGCGCGCTGATGATCGCGCTCGGCAAACAGCTTGGACTGAAAGGCGAGGAACTGAAGGAGGCCGGCCTGGCCGGGCTGCTGCATGACGTTGGCAAGATGATGGTCGACCAGGACGTGCTGAACAAGCCGGGCAAGCTGACGGATGAAGAGTTCGAGATGATCAAGGAGCACCCGCGCCGGGGCTGGGAAATCTTGCAGGGCTCCAGCGACATCACGCCGACCGCGCTCGACGTCTGCCTGCACCACCACGAGCGCATGGATGGCAAAGGTTATCCGGAAAGGTTGTCCGGCGAGCAGATCACGCTGTTCGCGCGCATGGGCGCGGTGTGCGACGTCTATGATGCCCTGACCTCCAACCGTTGCTACAAGAACGGCTGGGAACCCGCCGAAACCATCCGCAAGATGACGGAATGGCGCAACGGCCATTTCGACGAGCGTGTGTTCCACGCCTTCGTCAAGACCATCGGCATCTATCCTTCCGGCACGCTAGTAAGGCTCAAGTCAGGAAGGCTGGCTATAGTCATGGAGCAGACAGAAAAGAGCTTGCTCACCCCTGTCGTGAAGGTCTTCTTCTCGACCAAGTCCAACGAACCGATCATGCCCGAGCTGTTGGACCTGAGCCGTTCGCAGGAAAGCATCGCCAACGCGGAAGACCCGGCGCAGTGGGGGTTCGATCTGAAACAACTCACCGGTATATAGCAATCAACATCAAGGGAGATCCACAATGTCCAACATCCAGTCCGTGTTGCATGAGAACCGTGTCTTCAACCCGTCCGACGATTTCGTCAGGCAGGCGAACGTTTCCGGCATGGATGCCTACAAGGCGCTGTGCGCCGAGGCGGAAAAAGACTATGCAGGCTTCTGGGCCAGACAGGCGCGCGACACTCTCCTCTGGCACAAACCGTTCACCCGCTCGCTGGACGAGAGCAACGCTCCCTTCTACAAATGGTTCGAGGACGGCGAGCTGAACGTCTCCTACAACTGCCTCGACAAGCACCTGACGACCCAGCCCGAGAAGACCGCGATCATCTTCGAGGCCGACGACGGCCAGGTGACGCGCGTCAGCTACCGCGAGCTGCACGGCCGCGTCTGCCAGTTCGCCAACGGCCTGAAGTCGCGCGGCATCAAGAAGGGCGACCGCGTCATCATCTATCTGCCGATGAGCGTGGAAGCCGTGGTCGCCATGCAGGCCTGCGCCCGCATCGGCGCCATCCACTCCGTGGTGTTCGGCGGTTTCTCCTCCAAGAGCCTGCACGAGCGCATCACCGATGCCAAGGCATGTGCCGTGATCACCGCCGACGGCCAGTTCCGCGGCGGCAAGGCCATGCCGCTCAAGCCAGCCGTGGACGAAGCGCTGGCCATGGGCGGCTGCGAAGCCGTGCACACGGTCATCGTCTATCGCCGCATCGGTACCGACATCGAGCTGGATGAAAACCGTGAAGTCTGGTGGCACGACCTGTTCAACCGCCAGTCCTCCGTGTGCGAGCCGGAATGGGTAGGTTCCGAACATCCGCTGTTCCTGCTCTACACCTCCGGCTCCACCGGCAAGCCCAAGGGCGTGCAGCATTCCACCGGCGGCTACCTGCTGGGCGCGATGCTCTCCCTGAAATGGGTGTTCGACTACAAACCCAGCGACATCTTCTGGTGCACCGCCGACGTGGGCTGGATCACCGGCCACAGCTACGTGGCCTACGGTCCGCTGGCCATGGGCGCGACCCAGGTCATCTTCGAAGGCGTGCCCACCTACCCCGATGCCGGCCGCTTCTGGAAGATGATCCAGGACCACAGGGTCACCATCTTCTATACCGCACCGACCGCGATCCGCTCCCTGATCAAACTGGGCGGCGACCTGCCGAAGAAATATGACCTGTCCAGCCTGCGCCTGCTTGGCACCGTGGGCGAACCGATCAATCCCGAAGCCTGGATGTGGTACTACGAGACCGTAGGCCAGAGCCGCTGCCCCATCGTCGACACCTGGTGGCAGACCGAGACCGGCAGCCACATGATCGCTCCGCTGCCCGGTGCGATGCCGATCAAGCCGGGCACCTGCACCCTGCCGCTGCCCGGCATCATGGCCACCATCGTCAACGAGGCCGGCGAAGAGGTACATGACCAGCATGGCGGCTTCCTCGTCATCAAGAAGCCCTTCCCCTCGCAGATCCGCACCATCTGGGGTGATCCCGAGCGCTACAAGAAGAGCTACTTCCCGGAAGAGATGAAGGGTGCC
>JBBIGX010000231.1:0-2696 GCA_037447315.1 Gallionellaceae bacterium
CTTCGCGGTCGCGCAGGTCGATGAAGATCACACCGCCGTGGTCGCGGCGGCGATGTGCCCAGCCGCACAGGGTCACGGTGTTGCCGAGGTGGTTGACGTTGAGTTGTCCGCAATAATGAGTACGCATGATAGGAAGACTGAAAAGAAAGAATGCAAAAGGGACTTAATTGGAGAGTGCCTGTGCCTGCGCGGTTTCGGTCGCAGTCACCACACCCATAGAAACGATGGCCTTGAACGCCGCATCGACGCTGATGTCCAGCTCGATGGTCTCGGATTTCTTCACATAGAAATAAAAGCCGTTGACCGGGCTGGGCGTGGTCGGGATGAACACGCCGACATACTCCTCGCCATCCAGTGCGCGCTTCACTTCACCCGGCACGCTGGTCAGGAAGGCCAGCGACCAGGCCTGCGGGTGCGGGTAACGCACCAGCAGCACCTTGCGGAAGGAATGCCCGCTGTCGGAGAGCAGCGTGTCGCTGACCTGCTTCACGCTGTTGTAGATGGCGTTGACGAAAGGGATGCGGCGCAGCAGCCCTTCCCACCATTCCAGCAGTTGCCGGCCGAACACGTTGCGCACCAGCAAGCCGGTCAGCAGGACGATTCCCACCGTCAGGATCACGCCCCAGCCGGGGATGTGGATGCCCAGCAGGTTGTCGGGCTGCCACGCCTGCGGCAGCAGCAGCAGCGACTGGTCGAGGATGCCGAGGATGAAGCTGAGCACCCACAGGGTGATCACCAGCGGCACCAGGACCAGCAGCCCGGTCAGCAGGTATTTTTTCACGAATGCGTCTCTGCGGACGAACAGGACGCGCACGCCGAAGGCTCGCATGCCGGCGCCGGCTTGTTCTTGAAGTCGGTGACGTAGTAGCCGTTACCCTTGAGCTGGAAACCGGCAGCCGTCAGTTGCTTGACGAAGGTTTCCTGCCCGCATGCGGGACAGGTGGTCAACACGGGGTCGTTGAACTTCTGCATCACGTCTTTCTGGACCCCGCAGCGGGTGCAACGATAGTCGTAGATAGGCATGTATTTCTCCTGCAAATCGAAAGGCGCGCATTATACATCAGGCCGCCGCGGCACCAGCCTCACGCCATTGCCCCGACGCCAGGCCGTCCAGCGTCCATTCGCCGATGCGATGGCGGATCAGGCGCAAGGTGGGGAAACCCACCGCCGCCGTCATGCGCCGCACCTGTCGGTTGCGGCCTTCACGAATGGTGAGCGCCAGCCAACTGGTCGGGATGGCTTGGCGGAAGCGCACCGGCGGGTCGCGCGGCCACAGCCCGGCGGGCTCCGCCATCGCTTGCACCTCGGCCGGCAAGGTCATGCCATCCTTGAGCAGGACGCCCTGGCGCAGTCGTGCCAGCGCCGCCTCGTCCGGGACGCCTTCCACCTGCACCCAGTAGGTCTTGGGCAGTTTGTGTTTGGGATCGGTGATGCGGTGCTGCAGCTTGCCGTCATCGGTGAGCAGCAGCAGGCCTTCGCTGTCGGTATCCAGCCGGCCCGCGGGATAAACACCAGGAACAGCGATATAATCCGCCAGCGTCGGATGCAGGCCGTCCTTGCTGAACTGGCAGATCACGCCATAGGGTTTGTTGAACAGCAGAATGCGACTCATCTCAATCTTTCGAATTTTCCGGACCCCATCATGACCCCCGCAAAGATCATCTACACCCTGACCGATGAAGCGCCGCGACTGGCGACCTACTCCTTGCTGCCCATCATACAGGCCTACACCCGGGCCGCGGGCGTGACCGTGGAACCCAGCGACATCTCGCTCGCCGCGCGCATCCTCGCCAATTTCCCGGAACGCCTGACCGCCGCACAAAAGGTGCCCGATGCGCTGAGCGAACTGGGGGCGCTGACACTGAAACCGGAAGCCAACATCATCAAGCTGCCCAACATCAGCGCCTCGGTGCCGCAACTGAAGGCGGCGATCAAGGAGCTGCAATCGCAAGGTTTCGATGTGCCCGACTATCCCGAGAATCCGCAGAACGATGCCGAGAAGGAGATCAAGGCGCGCTACAGCAAGGTGCTGGGCAGCGCGGTGAACCCGGTGCTGCGCGAAGGCAACTCCGACCGTCGCGTCGCCCTGTCGGTGAAGAACTACGCGAAGAAGCACCCGCACCGCATGGGCAAGTGGGAGAAGACTTCCAAGACCCGCGTGGCGCACATGACCCACGGTGATTTCTACGGCAGCGAAAAGTCGGTGACCGTGCCGGAAGCGGTGACCACCCGCATCGAGTTCGTGGGCAGGGATGGCAAGACCACCGTACTCAAGGACAAGCTCAACCTCAAGGCCGGCGAGATCATCGACGCCGCCGTGATGAGTCGCAAAGCACTGCGCGCCTTCTACGCCGAGCAGATCGCGGCGGCGAAGAAAGAAGACGTGCTGCTCTCGCTGCACCTGAAGGCCACCATGATGAAGGTGTCCGACCCCATCATGTTCGGCCATGCAGTATCCGTGTTCTTCCAGAAAGTATTCGACAAACATGGCGCACAACTCAAAGAGATGGGCGTCAACGTCAACAACGGCTTCGGCGACCTGGAAGCCAAGGTGTTCGCATTGCCGGAAGCCAAGCGCGCCCAACTCGTAGCCGACATCGCCGACTGCTTCCGCAACGGCCCGCCGCTGGCGATGGTGAACTCCGACAAAGGCATCACCAACCTGCACGTGCCGTCCGACGTCATCATCGACGCTT
>JBBIGX010000232.1:0-2672 GCA_037447315.1 Gallionellaceae bacterium
CTGGTACTTGACCCACGCCGGCAGCGGCGCCCGCACGACCGCGGGCAGGAGCTTGAGCGCCGTCTGCATGGAGCCGGTCGCCCACCGCCGCTGCTGGGACTTGTAGGCGAAGACGAGGGCCGGCAGCTCGGCGCGGGCGAAGCTGCGGAACGCCTGCGGCAGCTCGGTTCGAACTGAGATTTCTTGCAGCGCTGCGTTCTCAGGGCCGGCTGCGCTCGGCGGGGGCCGAGAGGCCTTCGCGCTGCACTTGCTCCTCCGCGATCACCACATCGGCGGCCTTTTGCTTCTGCGGCAGGTACAAGGCTCCGACATAGACCTTGAAGAACCACTTGGTGCGCACTCCCGCGCCGTTCAGCACCAGCGTCTGGGAACCGACCTGTACATTGTCGCTCAGTCTCACGCTCTCGACCTCCAGCGCCGACGCCGAACAGCTTGCCCACAGCAGCAATCCCGCCATCGCGATACGTTGCATGACCACTCCCTCGCTCAATGTTTCCGGACGCGCAGTTTAGCATCGCGCCATGCCAGCAGCGCCAGCCCCTTGCGCCGGCCGAGGTAATCGCTCAACGCGCCGGAGAACACCTTCACCATCAGCGCGGTCGCCTCGGCCAGGCCCTCGATGATGCCGACCGACAGCACGCTGATACCCAGCGTGGTGACCATGAACAGGGGAAGCAGGCTGTGGATTATCTCGGACGAGATGTCCATCAGCAGGCTGACGAAGCTGAGCACCCAGACGCCGCGCGGGATGCGGAAGGTGGTGTTATGACTCATCGCTATCCGGAATGACGGCGGGAGAGGATGACTGCAAGACCGAGAGGGACGGCGGTCGCTTTACAAAGCTTCGAAAACGCCCGCCGCCCCCATGCCGGTCCCGATGCACATCGTCACCATGCCGTATTTTTGTTTACGGCGGCGCAGACCGTGCATCAGCGTCGCGGTGCGGATGGCGCCGGTCGCGCCGAGCGGATGGCCCAGCGCGATCGCGCCGCCCAGCGGGTTCACGATCTCCGGGTTCAGCCCGACATCCTTGATCACCGCCAGCGATTGCGCGGCGAACGCCTCGTTCAGTTCGATCCAGCCCATATCCTGCAGGCTCAACCCCACCTGCTTCAACACGCGCGGGATGGCCTCCTTGGGGCCGATGCCCATGATCTCCGGTGGCACACCCGCGACGCTGAAACCGAGGAACTTGCCGATGGGCGGCAGGTTATAGCGCTTCAGTGCGGACTCGCTGCACAGCAGTACCGCGCCCGCGCCGTCCGACATCTGCGAGCTGTTGCCCGCCGTCACCGAACCCTTCTGCATGAACACCGTTTTCAGTTTGCCCAGCGCTTCGAGCGATGTATCGGCGCGCGGCCCTTCGTCCTGTCTCACTTCGCGCGTCTTCACCCGCACCTCGCGCGAACCCATGTCCGGCACATGCTCGGTGAGGGTATAGGGCGTGATCTCATCCGCGAACGCGCCACTGTTGATCGCCGCAATAGCACGCTGGTGGCTCTGCAAGGCGAAGGCATCCTGCGCCTCGCGCGACACCTTCCAGCGCTCCGCCACCTTCTCCGCCGTCAGCCCCATGCCATAGGCGATACCGTAGCGCTCGTCCTGCTCGAAGATGGCAGGGTTGAACGCCACCTTGTTGCCCATCATCGGCACCATGCTCATGCTCTCCACCCCGCCCGCGATCATCACCTCCGCCTCGCCGAGGCGGATGCGGTCCGCCGCCAGCGCCACCGCCTGCAAGCCAGAAGAACAGAAGCGGTTGATGGTCATGCCCGGCACCGTGTTGGGCAGGCCCGCCAGCAACAGCGCGATGCGCGCCACGTTCATGCCCTGCTCCGCCTCCGGCATCGCACAGCCCACGATCACATCTCCTACACTGGCCGGATCGAGCGACGGCGCCTGCGCCAGCACGCTTTTCAATACATGGGAAAGGAGATCATCGGGACGCGTGTTGCGGAACATCCCGCGCGGCGCCTTGCCCACCGGCGTGCGCGTGGCGGCGACGATATAGGCTTCCTGGACTTGTCTGCTCATGGCTCGCTCCTTCGGACGAAGTTGGCTTGCGGGACCTCGTCTGCATCATACGTCAGCGCCCCGTCGGGGTGAAGGACAAAAACAAACGCCCCCTCACGGGAAGGGGGCGTCTGAGTGAGCACGATGCGTCGCCGCACCGGCATCACGGGTCTTACTTGATCTCGGACAGCAACGCCGGCTCGGTCACCAGCTTGCGCACGCCGTGTGCGTGATCCTCACCGAACTCGTTCGATTCGCACCACTTGGCCAGCGAGTTGATGTCCAGCTTGGCGCACATCGGACGCACGCTCCAAGTCACCTGCAGCGGCGAGCAGGTGGAGTCGGAATAGCTCGGGCCGGTGGTCGAACCTGCGAACAGCACCGGCTTGCCGGTATTGCTCGGGATGGACTTGGCCTGGTGGAAACCGTTCACCATGTTGCCGCCATATCCCAGGTCGTCGAAGTTCAGCGCGTTCTTGTCGTTCACCAGCACGAACACCTGGGCTTCCACGCGCAGGTCCGGGTTCTTGTTCTTCTCGGACAGGCAGGCACCCAGGGTCTTGCCCGGCGTCACGTCAGCGGAAGAATGCACCCAGTGCACTTCGATCGTATCGCCGGGCTGCAAGTCGCCGTGCTCGCTCTTGCAGGCCGGCTTGGCC
>JBBIGX010000233.1:0-2662 GCA_037447315.1 Gallionellaceae bacterium
CGGCCATGAACAGCGCGACCGTCATGCCGAGCGGAAGGGGCGCGCCCCCTGCCCCGTGGCTTTGCGCGGCAGGCACCGCTGCCGGCCTGGCGGCAGGCTTGGCGACCGCGGCAGGCAGTTTGGGGGGCGGGGCCGGCCAAGTGACCGCACCATCCTTGATCACGGTCAGCCCGCGGATCGCATCGTCTTCCATATTGACGTCGATCTTGCCGTCCTTATTCTTGCACAGTTCCTCGGTCAGGCGCAGCAGGTTGGTGGCATACAGGGAGGAAGACTGGCGAGCCAGACGGCTGTTCAGGTCGGTATAGCCGAGGATGGTCACGCCGTGTTTGACCACGACCTTGCCGGGTTCGGTCAGCTCGCAGTTGCCGCCCTGCTCTGCTGCCATATCGACGATGACGCTGCCCGGCTTCATGCTCTGCACCATCTCGGCGGTGATCAGCCGGGGCGCGGGCTTGCCGGGGATCAACGCGGTGGTGATGATGATGTCCACTTCTTTCGCCTGCTTCGCGTACATCTCGCGCTGCGCCTGCTGGAAGCCTTCGGACATGACCTTGGCGTAACCGCCGCCGCCCGAGCCCTCTTCCTCGTAATCGACCTTGACGAACTCCCCGCCCAGCGACTAGACTTGGTCGGCCACCTCGGCGCGAGTATCGGTGGCGCGCACGATCGCCCCCAGTCTGGCGGCCGTGCCGATGGCAGCGAGACCGGCCACGCCGGCACCGGCGATGAACACCTTGGCCGGTGGCACCTTGCCCGCAGCGGTGATCTGCCCGTTGAAGTAGCGACCGAACACGTTGGCGGCCTCGATGACGGCACGGTAACCGGCGACGCCGGCCTGCGAGGTCAGGGCATCCATCTTCTGGGCACGGGAAAGCTGGCGCGGGAGGCAATCCATGGCCAGCACGGTCGCCTTCTTCGCCGCCAGTTGTTGCATCAGATCGGGGTTCTGCGCCGGCCAGATGAAGCTCACCAGCATGCCGCCTTCGCGCATCAGGGCGACCTCATCCTTGCCCGGGGCACGCACCTTAAAGACGATATCGGAGCCGGCCCACAGCTGGGCAGCCCCCTGCACGATCTCTGCGCCCGCGGCGCGATAGGCCTCGTCGCTCAATTCCGCGCCGGTACCGGCGCCGGATTCGACCGCGACCGTGAAACCCAGCTTGATCAGTTTCTCGACGACCTCAGGTACCGTCGCGACGCGTTTCTCACCTGCAAAAGTCTCCGCAGGAATCCCAATACGCATGAACCCTCCTGTTGACTGCATATTGAAACGCCCGGGTGGGCCGGGCGCGTTTGATTAGGCGGACGATTATATACGAGCTTTCATGTCCGCCACAGAACAAAAAGGCACGCCGCAGCGTGCCTTTTACCTTGCGGATACCAAGGGGAATCAGGCTGCGACCTTGCGGCATTCCTCGTAGCAGGCAGCGCAGGCTTCCTTGCAGGCCTTGCACTCGGGATGCTTCTCGGTCTTCTTGCATTCCTCCTCGCATTCCTTGCACACGTCCATCGCCACACGGGCCAGCTTGCCCAGATGTTTGGAATCGGCCGAAGCCAGTTGTTGCAGGGCACTGCACATCGCGATCACCTGGCTGGAGGATTTGGCGCAGGCGGCCATGCTCTTGTCGCCCTGCCCCAGCAGGTCGATGCAGTGCTGCAGGCAAAGCTGGGCCTTGGTCACACAATCGGCCGCAGCGGCGATCAACTTATCATGTCCGACCGCCATCGCATGATGGTCATGCCCGCCATGGTCTTGGCTGGCGGCGAAAGCGCTGCCGCCGACGGCGGTGGCGGCCACGGCCGCAGCACCCAGAAGCAATTCCCGACGATTCATTCTGTTCTCCTTGATAGGTGGGTTACATGGAAGAAGTAGTCTACTGTGCGGACGGCTATTTGGACAGGGTGATGAAAGATAGCTTGCTCACCCCCGCCCTCTGCGCCAGCGCCATCAGTTCGGCCACACGGCCATAGGGCACTGCACTGTCCGCCTCGATCTGCAACTGGAACTGCGGATCGACTGCGCGCTGCCGCAGCAGTTCGGCCAATGCGGCATCGCTGACAGGCTGCTTGTCCAGCTCGATGTTGCCCTGTGCATCCACCACCAGACTGACCTTTTGCGGCGTCTCTTTCTGCTGCACGGCATCGGTCTTGGGCAGATTGATCTTGAGCGATTGCGGCGCCAGCAAGGGGGCGGTGATGATGAACACCACCAGCAGCACCAGCATCACGTCGACCAGCGGCGTGACGTTGATCTCGCTCATCATGCTGTCTTCATTGTTGGCGGAATTGCCGAAAGCCATCATGCCTCCTTACAGTTTGAAATCATGCTTTTGCGCGAGACGCATGAAGTCATGCGCGAAGTTCTCGAGGTCGGTCACATGCACCTTGAGCCGACGCAGGAAGAAGTTGTAGGCCAGCACGGCGGGTAGCGCGGTGGCGATGCCGATGGCGGTGGCGATCAGCGCTTCACCGATGGGACCGGCCACCACATCCAGCGAGGCGGAACCGGTGCGGCCGATGTCCTGCAGGGCATGCATGATGCCCCACACCGTGCCGAACAGGCCGACGTACGGGCTCGTCGAGCCGACGGTGGCGAGGAACGGCAGGTGCTGCTCGAGCTTCTCTTCCTCCCGGTTGAGCGCCACGCGCGTCGCGCGTT
>JBBIGX010000234.1:0-2647 GCA_037447315.1 Gallionellaceae bacterium
ACACGAAATTGAACGAGAGTCCCCCCGCCAGCCCGGAACAGGGTTTGCGCTGACCATCACTAACCGGAATCATCCATGCAGATCAAACGACTCATCCCCCTGCTGCTCCTTGCTTCGAGTTCGGCTTTTGCTGCCGAGGCGCCTGCCGCCGCTACGCTGCTCGACGATATTCGCGTGGTGGTGAACGACGATGTGATCACGCGGCTGGAGCTGCGGCAGCGCGTGCAGGATGTGGTCGGCCAGCTGAAGCGGCAGGGAACGCTGCTCCCGGACAATGCCATCCTCGAAAAGCAGGTGCTGGAACGCATGATCATGGAGAAATTGCAGCTGCAGTTTGCGAAGGAAAGTGGCGTGCAGGTGGACGATGTGCAGCTCGAGGGTGCACTGCAGCGCATTGCGCAACAGAACAAGTTCCCGTCGGTCGCGGCTTTTCGCGAGAAGCTGGAGAAGGACGGCATCGATTTCGCGAAATTCCGCGAAGAGATCCGCGGCGAGATACTGACTTCGCGCCTGCGCGAGCGTGAAGTGGACAGCAAGCTGGTGATCAGCGAGGCGGACATTGAGGCCTTCCTCGCCACCCAGGCGACGCAGGGCAACAAGGGCGAGGAACTGAAGCTGGCGCATATCCTGGTGGTGGTGCCGGAGCAGGCGACTGCTGCCAGCATCCGCCACTATCAGCGCCGCGCGGAAGAGGCGCTGGCCAAACTGAACGCCGGTGCGCCGTTCTCGCAGGTGGCCGCCGGCTATTCGGATGCGCGGGACGCCTTGCAGGGCGGCGAGCTGGGCTGGCGTCCGGCCAACCAGTTGCCGGCCCTGTTCGCCGAAGCTCTGGCCTCGATGAAGCCGGGACAGGTCAGCCCCCTGCTGCGCAGCCCTTCCGGTTTCCATATCATCAAGCTGCTGGATCGCAAGAGTTCCGATACCACCGTTTTCGTGACCCAGACGCATGCGCGCCATATCCTGATCAAGACCAGCGAGCTGGTGTCGGAGAGCGAGGCCAGGACGCGCCTGCAGGAGATCAAACGGCGCATCGACAAGGGTGCGGATTTCGCCGAGCAGGCGCGCCTGTATTCCGAGGACGGCAGCGCGGCGCAGGGCGGCGACCTGAACTGGATCTCGCCGGGTGAGACGGTGCCGGAATTCGAGGCGGCGATGGATGCGCTCAAGGTCGGTGAAGTCAGCGGCTTGGTGCAATCCGGTTTCGGTTGGCATCTGATCCAGGTGCTGGAGCGCCGCAATACCGATATCAGCGCCGAGCAGAAGAAACTGCAGGCGCGCAAGGCGATCCGCGCCTACAAGTCGGATGAAGCCTATCAGGACTGGTTGCGCCAGTTGCGTGATCGCGCCTTCATCGAATACCGCGAATAAGGTGGCGGCACCTCTTGTCATCACCAGCGGTGAGCCGGCGGGGATAGGCCCCGACCTGTGTCTGCAACTCGCGCAGTGCGAGTCGCCGCTGGTGGTGGTTGCCGACAAGGGGTTGCTGCAACAGCGCGCTGCGCAACTCGGTATTGCCGTGCCCCTGTTCGACTATGCGCCCGGCCGGCTCTTGCAGCCCGATGCGCTGAACGTGCTGCATGTACCCTTGGCCCGCCCGGCCCGGCCCGGCCAGCTCGACGCGACCAACGCCCCTTACGTGCTGGAAACATTGCGCCGCGCGGCGCAGGGTTGCCTCTTGGGCGAGTTCGCCGCCATGGTCACCGCACCCGTGCACAAGGGCATCATCAACGATGCGGGTATCCCCTTCACCGGTCACACCGAATTCCTTGCCGAGCTGACGCATACGCCGCTGGTGGTGATGATGCTGGCGGGAAGAGGGGTGCGCGGGCGACACGGTGATGCGCAGCATTCGGTGCGGGAGCCCGCGCAACGCATCACAAACGCAGTTTTGACAGCCTCCTCCGAAAATGAATTTGTGATACGTGTGGCGCTCGCGACCACCCACCTGCCGCTGCGCGAAGTGGCCGATGCCATCACGCAACCGCTGCTGGAAGACATCCTGCGCATCCTGCAATGCGACCTACAAAAACGTTTCGGTATCAAGGAACCGCGTATCCTCGTCGCCGGACTCAACCCGCATGCGGGCGAAGGCGGCCATCTGGGCCGCGAAGAGATCGACGTGATGATCCCGGTGCTGGACAAGCTGCGCGCCGAGGGTTTCAACGTCTCCCCGCCCCTGCCCGCCGACACGCTGTTCGCCGTACATCGCCTGAAGGAAGCCGATGCCGTGCTGGCGATGTACCACGACCAGGGCCTGCCGGTGCTCAAGCACGCCAGTTTCGGCGAAGGCGTGAACATCACGCTGGGCATGCCCATCATCCGTACCTCGGTGGACCACGGCACTGCATTGGAACTGGCGGGCACGGGTAAGGCCAATGTGAGGAGTTTGCTGGAGGCGATCAAGGTGGCAGAGGAGATGGCGCAGCATGAACGGGCATAGGGGTCGAACTTTTGGTTCGGGCATCACGCGCTACGCGCATGAGCCTTCACCGAAATGCTTTTTGGATTATTGAAATGAGTCATGAAGCCAAAAAACGTTTTGGGCAAAATTTTCTGGTCGACCAGAACATCATCGCCGACATCGTGCGCGCCATCCGTCCGCTGCCGGACGACAACATGGTCGAGATCGGCCCCGGCCTGGGCGCGC
>JBBIGX010000235.1:0-2639 GCA_037447315.1 Gallionellaceae bacterium
TGCCGGCATAGCCGCCGCCGATCACCGCAACGTTCAGTGCTTCAGCCATGCCTTGATCGCCAGCCACAGCTTGTAGGTCGGCGTGAGCGACACGCGCTCCTTCAGCACATGGCAGCCGCTGCGTTCCACTTCGTTCAGCACCGCCTGGTAGATCTCGGCCATGATGAGTCCCGCACGCTGCGCCTTGCGGTCGGCGGCGGGCAGGTGCTCGAATGCCTGTTTGTAAAAGCGTCGCGCACGTTCGATCTGGAAGGCCATCAGCTTGTGGAAACCTTCCGTCTCGCGTGCATTGAGGATGTCGCTGGCACTGACGCCGAACTGCTGCATCTCGTCCAGTGGCAGGTAGATGCGGTTGCGCCGCGCATCCTCGCCCACGTCGCGGATGATGTTGGTGAGCTGGAAGGCGATGCCGAGGTCGTGTGCGTATTTCAGCGTTGCGCGATTCGTGTAACCGAAGATCTCCGCCGACAGCAGGCCGACTACCGATGCCACGCGGTAGCAGTAGAGTTGCAGCGACTTGAAGTCGGCATAGCGCGGCTGGTCGAGGTCCATCTCCATGCCGTCGATGATCTCCAGCAGATGTTCCAGCGGCAGGTTGAAGCGCTGCACCACCGGCACCAGCGCCTGGCACACCGGGTGGGTCGGCTTGCCGCCGTAGATGGCGGCGACCTCGTTGCGCCACCAGTTGAGCGTGGTGCGCGCGACGTTGGCATCCGAGCATTCGTCCACCACGTCGTCCACCTCGCGGCAGTAGGCGTACAGCGCAGTCATCGCGCGGCGCCGCTCAGGCGTCAGAAAGCGGAAGCTGCTGGTGAAGCTGGAGCCGCTCTGGCGGCATTTGTCTTCGCAATACTGGTCGGGAGTCATATTCAGAACGGCGCGCTCTTTGCCAGCATGATAACCCAGTCGAGCGGCTGCAACACCGGGCGCCGCCTGAACATGTCGTAGTCGGCGGCCTCCAGTTTGTCGAGGATGCGCAGTCCGCCCTGGATGATCATGCGCATCTCCAGGCCGATACGGCCGCTGAGGATGGAGCCGAGCGGCTTGCCTTCCAGCATCAGTGCGCGTGCGCGGTCCACCTCGAACTGCATCAGCGCGCGCCAGTTGCCGTCCGTTTGTCCGGCGGCGATCTGCGTTTCGCTTACCCCGAAGCGCATCAGGTCTTCCTGCGGCAGGTAGATGCGGCCGATGGCCCAGTCCTTGGCCACGTCCTGCCAAAAGTTGATGAGCTGCAGGCTGGTGCAGATGGCGTCGCTGTAGCGCAGATTGACCGCACTCGTCTCGTCGTACAGATGCAGCAGCAGGCGCCCCACCGGGTTTGCCGAGCGGCGGCAGTAATCCTGCAGCTCCGCGTAGTCCGCGTAGCGTTTCTTCACCACGTCCTGCGAGAAGGCGTCGAGCAGGTCATGGAAGGGCTGCAGGGGAATCTGGGGTGCTTCGATCTCGGTTTTCAGGCGCTGGAACAGCGGCGACAGCGGGGTTTCGCCGTTCGCGATATGGTCCAGCTCGTCGCGGAAGTCATCCAGTGCTTGCAGGCGTTCGGCGTCGGAGAGCTTGCCCTCGTCGGCGATATCGTCCGCCGCGCGTGCGAAGTGGTAGATTGCCGCCACCGGTTTGCGCAGCCGGCGCGGCATGAGGAGGGAGGCGACCGGAAAGTTCTCGTAGTGATCTACGGACGACATTTAGCGCAGGTCTTCGCGGTGCAGCAGGAACACGTATTCGTTTCCGGCGCTGACATCCAGCCAGTTGAAGGGCAGTTCGGGGAAGGCGGCTTCCAGCGCGTCGCGGTTGTGGCCGATCTCCACTACCAGCAGACCGCCGGGATTGAGGTGTGCTGCCGCCTGTTGGAGCAGGATGCGCGTGGCATCCAGGCCATCCGTGCCGCTGCCCAGTGCCAGTTTCGGTTCGTGGCGGTATTCCGGCGGCAGTGCCTCGACCGAGGGCGCGTCGACGTAGGGCGGGTTGCTCAGGATGAGGTCGTATTTGCGGCCGCCGAGTTTGGTGAACAGGTCGGATTCGAGCAATTCGATGCGGTCGTGGAGGCCGTAGTCGGTCACGTTGTACTGCGCCACATCCAGTGCGTCGGGAGACAGGTCGACCGCGTCGACATGCGCGTTGGGAAAGGCTTCCGCCGCCAGGATGGCGAGACAGCCGCTGCCGGTGCACATGTCCAGCACGCTGCTGATCGCTTCCGGGTCTTCTACCCAGGGGAACAGTCGCTCGCGCAGCAGTTCAGCGATGAAGGAGCGGGGGACGATGACGCGCTCGTCGACATAGAAGGCATGCTCGCCCAGCCAGGCCTGATGCGTCAGGTAGGCGGCCGGGAGGCGTTGTTTCACGCGCTTCTCGATGATGTTGAGCACCTCGTAGACCTCTGACTGCGTCAGCCGCGCATCCAGGAACGGTTCGAGCTGGTCGAGCGGCAGATGCAGGGTGTGCAACACCAGATAGGCAGCCTCGTCATAGGCGTTGTCGCTGCCGTGGCCGAAGAACAGCTTCGCCTCGTTGAAGCGGCTGATGGCGAAACGGAAGCAGTCGCGCACCGTCCTGAGCGAGGCGCTCGCCTCGGAAAAATGGTTGATGTTCATCTTAGTCTCCTCCTCCGCCACCGTCTCCTCCGCCGTCGCATGCACTGTCAT
>JBBIGX010000236.1:0-2637 GCA_037447315.1 Gallionellaceae bacterium
CCAGTCGCAATAGGCTTTCTTGACGACGATGCTGCCCTTGAGCAGCAGGCGTTCCAGCACTTTCTTGATGTCGAACTGCGCGTATTTGGCGTCGCGCACGCCCAGTGCGACGTTCTCGAAGTCGCAGAACAGCGCCATGTTGGTGATCTCGGGTTGGTTCGCCATCGCAGCCTCCTTGAGCGGTCCGATGCCGGCCGCTTACACCACCTTGCCGGGGTTCATCAGGCCGTGCGGATCGAACGTGCGCTTGATGTCGCGCATCAATTCCAGTTCCAGCGCGCTCTTGTAATGGGCGACCTCTTCGCGCTTGAGCTGTCCGAGACCGTGCTCCGCACTGATACTGCCGTCGAGCTGTGCCACGACCTGATACACGATGCGGTTGACGTCGTGCTCGTGCTGCCGGATGAATGCCGGATTCCGTTCGGCATCGGGCAGCGAGATGTTGTAGTGGATGTTGCCGTCGCCGAGATGGCCGATGGCGACGATGCGCACGTCCGGGAAAGCGGCGCGCAGCGCCGAGCTGGCCTCGGCAATGAACTCCGCCACACGGCTGACCGGCACCGAGACGTCATGCTTGATGCTGATGCCTTCCGCCTTCTGCGCCTCGGCGATGTTCTTGCGCAGCTTCCACCAGCGCTCGGCGCGTTCCTTGTCGCTCGTGACATCGAAGGTGACCACACCATCGAATGACTGCAAGGCGCCGCGCAATGCCTCATCCAGCGCGAGCGGCAACACGTTGCTCAATTGGGCGATGACCATCCATCCGTGTTCGGCGGTGAACGGCTCGTGCGTGTCGGGAATATGTTTGAACACCAGATCCAGGCAGGAGCGCGAGATGAGTTCGAAACTACTGATGGTGTCGCCACAGGTTGCACGCAGGTGCGCGAGCAGCGCAACGGCGACAGCCGGACTGCGCACCGCAATGCAGGCGGTGGCGGTGGAGCGCGGGCGCGGATGGAGTTTCAGCACCGCAGCGGTGATGATGCCCAGCGTGCCTTCAGCGCCGATGAACAGGTGTTTGAGATCGTAGCCGGTGTTGTCCTTGCGCAGGCGGCGCAGGCCGTGCCAGATGCGCCCGTCGGGCAGCACCACCTCCAGCCCCAGCACCAGGTCGCGCGCATTGCCGTAGCGCAGCACGCCGATGCCGCCGGCATTGGTGGAGAGGTTGCCGCCGATCTCGCAATGCGGAGCGATGGCAGTGAGTCCGAGCGGGAACAGCCGATCCGCCTGCTCCGCCGCCTCATACACCGTAGCCAGCTTGCAGCCGGCTTCGACGGTCATGGTGTAGTTGGTCGCATCCACTTCGCGGATGCGATCCATGCGTGAGAGGTTGATGATGACCTGCTGCCTTGCGCCCTCCGCCAGTGGCACCGAGGCGCCGCACAGACTGGTATTGCCGCCTTGCGGCACGATGGCGACGCCATGCGCCGCGCACAACCGCACCACCTCGGCAACCTGTTGCGTATCGGCCGGGAACACCACAGCCAGCGCATCGCCTCGATAACGTCCGCGCCAGTCCTGGCAGTAGGCGCTCGCGGCAGCGCCCGTCAAAACGCCATCGCCGCCCGTGACGGCGGCGATGGCTTCCAGCAAGGCATGCCTGGCGGTCACGGTTTGGTGGTGGACGCCGCGTGCGCGGCCTTCTGCTTGAACGGCAGAATCCACATCTGGTACAGCGAGGTGAAGATCATGATGGTCGCTGCCAGGCTGTAGCCAAAGCCGCCGATGATGACGAACCAGGCAAAGCCGGGATTGAGCTTGGTCAGCCACCAGGCCAGCACATCCACAATCAGGAAGCCGAACGGCACCGAGATCAGGATTGCTTTGTGCAGCGGCGCGATACCGGTGGCGTAGGTAAAGATCCAGCCGACGAAGAAGAAGATGAACGAGATGCCAAACAGGTGGATGTGCGACACGCGCATCAGGGTGGACATCGGCTGCCCCTCGTCGACAGCCAGCAGCTTCTTCATCGTGTCCTTGTTGCTGAGATCGGGCAGGCCGGCCATGTTGGCATGGCAGGGTTGGCAATACTGGTCGATCGAGATGCGGTTGTCCCATTCCTCAGGCGAGGCCCCGGTCTCGGCCCACTTGATGATGGCCATGCGCACCTCGGGCGGCGCATTGTCCTTCATCGAACCGTTGAGCTTGGAAACCAGCTTGGAACCCTCGTCGCGCTTGCCGTAATAGCTATAGACGATGTCATCCACCGCCAGGCCCAGTTTACCGTCCGCCATACCGTGGGTCAGCATGATCTGCGCACCGGCGAACAACAGGCCCAGACCGACCACCAGGAGATAGCCGCTGAACAAGGTCTTCAGAGGCAAGGCCGCATTGGCCAAGGTAAAGCGCTGGATTTCCATTCTCCGCTCCGTATCGTTTGATTGCGCGCATTATAGCGCCGACATTAGTAGGGGCTTATATAGCCCTGTCGGGTCATACCTCAATATTCCTGAGGATCTATGTCCAGTATCCAGCGCAAGCCTTTAGCCGGCAGCGTATCCAGCAGTGGCTTCCAGTTGTGCAGGAATCCCTGCAGCGCTTTGCGTTTGTCGCTCTGCACCAGCAGTTGCGCGCGGTGATGATTGGCGCGCCTGGGCATGGCGGCGGGGACGACGCCGTACACTTCGACGGGGGCCT
>JBBIGX010000237.1:0-2629 GCA_037447315.1 Gallionellaceae bacterium
CCTCGGAGAACTACACCAGCCCGGCAGTGATGGAGGCCCAGGGCAGCCAGCTCACCAACAAATATGCCGAAGGCTATCCGGGCAAGCGCTACTACGGCGGTTGCGAGTATGTGGACATCGCCGAGCAGCTGGCAATCGACCGCGCCAAGGCGCTGTTCGGTGCCGAATACGCCAACGTGCAGCCGCACTCCGGCTCGCAGGCCAACCAGGGCGTGTACGTCTCGGTGCTGAAGCCGGGCGACACCATCCTCGGCATGTCTCTCGCCCACGGCGGCCACCTGACCCACGGGGCGACGGTGAACATCAGCGGCAAGCTGTACAACGCGGTGCAGTACGGCCTGAACGACAAGGAAGAAATCGACTACGACGAAGTGCAGCGCCTGGCCAACGCGCACAAGCCGAAGATGATCGTGGCCGGCGCTTCCGCCTATTCGCTGGTCATCGACTGGAAGCGCTTCCGCCAGATCGCCGACAGTGTGGGCGCCTACCTGTTCGTGGACATGGCGCACTACGCCGGTCTGATCGCCGCCGGTTGCTATCCCAGCCCGGTCGGTATCGCGGACTTCGTGACTACTACCACCCACAAGACGCTGCGCGGCCCGCGCGGCGGCCTGATCCTGGCCAAGGCGGAACACGAGAAGGCGCTGAACTCGGCGATCTTCCCGCAGCTGCAGGGCGGCCCGCTGATGCACGTCATCGCGGCCAAGGCGGTGGCGTTCAAGGAGGCGGCGAGCAAGGAGTTCAAGGACTACCAGAAGCAGGTGATCAACAACGCGCGCGTGATGGCCAAGGTGCTGACCGAGCGCGGTGTGCGCATCGTCTCCGGCCGCACCGATAGCCACGTGTTTCTGGTCGACCTGCGCGCCAAGAAGATCACCGGCAAGGATGCGGAAGCCGCGCTGGGCCGTGCCCACATCACGGTGAACAAGAACGCCATCCCCAACGACCCGGAGAAACCGTTCGTGACTTCCGGCATCCGTATCGGTTCTCCGGCGATGACCACGCGCGGTTTCAAGGAGCTGGAAGCCGAGAAACTGGCGCACCTGATCGCCGACGTGCTGGACGCGCCGCACGATGACGCGGTGATCGCGCGCGTGGCGGGCGAAGTGAAGAAGCTGACCACCGCGTTCCCGGTGTACGGCGCGTAAGCGGGGATATCCATGCGCTGCCCGTTCTGCAAAGGCCCGGACACCCAGGTGGTGGACACGCGCCTGAGCGAGGAGGGTGACAGCATCCGCCGCCGCCGCCGCTGCCTGTCCTGCGACAAGCGCTTCACCACGCACGAAGTCGTCGAACTGCGCATGCCGCAGGTGGTGAAACAGAACGGCACGCGCAGCGAGTTCGACGAGGACAAGCTGCGCAACAGTTTCACGCGCGCCTTGCACAAACGCCCGGTGTCGACCGAGCTGGTGGATGCGGCGATCGAGCATGTCACGCAGAAGGTGTTCGCATTCGGCGAGCGCGAGATCCCCTCGCGCCAGATCGGGGAACTGGTGATGAAGGAACTGCTCAGGCTGGACAAGGTGGCCTACATCCGTTTTGCCTCGGTCTACAAGAGCTTTCAGGACGTGGACGATTTCACCGATGCGGTGGATGCCATGCGCAAGGCACCGCGCCGGCGCAAGACGGATTGAGTCGATGCAGGCGGCCGACAGTCACTGGATGGCGCGGGCGCTGCAACTGGCGGAACGCGGCCTGTGTACCACCAGCCCCAACCCGCGCGTCGGCTGTGTGCTGGTGCAGGGCGATGCAGTGGTCGGCGAGGGCTGGCACGAGCGTGCGGGCGAGCCGCACGCCGAGGTGCATGCCTTGCGTGCCGCCGGCAGCAGGGCGCGCGGGGCGACGGCCTATGTCACGCTCGAACCGTGCAGTCATCACGGGCGTACCCCGCCCTGCGCCGATGCCTTGATCGAGGCCGGCGTATCGCGCGTGGTCTGTGCCATGCAGGATCCCAATCCACTGGTAGCGGGGAGGGGTCTGGCGCGTTTGCGCGCGGCCGGGATCGCGGTCGAATGCGGCCTGATGGAAGCGGCAGCGCGTGAACTGAACACCGGCTTCGTCTCGCGCATGAAGCGCGGCGTGCCCTGGGTGCGCAGCAAGATCGCCGCCAGCCTGGATGGGCGCACCGCGCTGGCCAACGGCATCAGCCAGTGGATCACCGGCGAGTGTGCGCGGCAGGATGTGCAGCGCTGGCGCGCGCGCTCCTGTGCCGTGCTGACCGGCAGCGGCACCGTGCTGGCGGACGATCCGCAGTTGAACGTGCGCATCGCGGCAGAACGCCAGCCCTGGCGCGTGGTGCTCGACAGTTCGCTGCGCACGCCGCCTGTTGCGCGCATCCTGCAAGACGGCAAAGTACTGCTGTGCACTGCGTCGCAGGATGCGGACAAACGTGCGGCGCTGGAAGCGCGCGGCGCAGAAGTGCTGCGGCTGGCCGATGCGCAAGGGCGTGTCGACCTGCATGCCGTGTTGCGCGAACTGGCGCGGCGCGGCATCAACGAGGTGCTGGTCGAGGCCGGCCGGACCTTGAACGGCGCGTTGTTGCGCGCGGGACTGGTGGACGAGCTGCTGCTGTACTTGGCGCCGCAACTGCTGGGCGACGCGGCGCGCGGCATGGCAGACCTGGGAACAT
>JBBIGX010000238.1:0-2336 GCA_037447315.1 Gallionellaceae bacterium
CTGCCGGATCTTGCGCAGGGTGGCGCGCGACAGCGAGATGGCATCGGCTACCGACATCAGGTCGTTGCGCATCAGGGTGATGTCGGCCGCTTCCAGCGCGATGTCGCTGCCGCTCTTCATGGCGAAACTGACATCGGCGGCGGCCAGTGCCGGCGCGTCATTGATGCCGTCACCCACCATGCCCACCACCTTGCCGCCGGTCTTGAACGATTGCACATGCCGCGCCTTGTCCTGCGGCAGCACCTCGGCCAGGTATTCGTCGACACCGGCCTGCTGGGCGATGGCGCGCGCGGTCGCATCGTGGTCGCCGCTCAGCATCACCACGCGGATGCCCATGCCGCGTAATTGCGCCACCGCGTCACGGCTGCTTGCACGCAGGCGGTCGGCAAAGGCGATGTATCCGAGCAGCACGCCGGCGCGCGCGACCACGATCACCGTGCGGCCTGCAGTCTGGAGTTTTTGCAGGGCCGGATCGTCCAGTGCGACACCCTGTGCACGGGCAAAGGCAGGGGAGCCGAGCAGGCAATCCGCCGCTTCGAAACGTGCCGTCACGCCCAGTCCGGTGTGCTCGTGGAGTCCGCTGACCTCGAAGCGTGTGGCGGTACCGCTGTGGGTGAGCAGCGCGCGCGCCAGCGGATGGGTGGAATGTTGCGCCAGGGCGACGGCGGTATGCAGCAGTTCGGTCTCGCTGTGCCCGCCTGCGGGGATGACGTCGGTCACGGCCGGGGTGCCTTCGGTCAGCGTACCGGTCTTGTCCAGCACCAGGATGTCGATCTGGTGCGCACGCTCCAGCGCGGCGGCATCCTTGGCCAAGATGCCGGCATGTGCCGCGCGGCCGGTGGCGACCACCACGGCGGTGGGCGTCGCCAGGCCGAGTGCGCAGGGGCAGGCGATCACCAGTACCGAGACCGCATTGATCAGCGCGCTGCTGAACGCGCCGCCATACAGCCACCAGCCGATGAAGGTGAGCAGGGCGATGCCCAGCACGGCGGGTACGAAGATGCCGGAGATGCGGTCGGCCAGACGCTGGATCGCAGCCTTGGAACCTTGCGCCTGTTCCACCAGACGGATGATGGCGGCGAGCTGGGTCTGCGAGCCGACCGCCAGCGCGCGGCAGCGCAGCACGCCTTGCTGGTTGAGCGTCGCGGCATACACCTTGTCGCCGGGCTGCTTGGTCTGCGGCAGGCTCTCGCCGGTGAGCATGGTCTCGTCAATGCTGGACGCGCCCTCCAGCACGATGCCGTCCACCGGCACGCTTTCGCCGGGCCGCACGATGTAGATGTCCTCCGGACGCAGCGAACCGGCGGAGACGTCGAGCAGCTGGCCATTGCGTTCGGTATGCGCGAGCTTGGGTTGCAGGCTGATCAGGGCTTCCAGCGCGGCCGAGGCCTTGCCTTTGGCGCGCGCCTCCAGCAGTTTGCCCATCAGCACCAGCGTGATGAGGGTCGCGCTGGCCTCGAAATACACCGGCTGGTCGAGGCCGAGCAGCCATACGGCGAGGCTCATGAAGTAGGCGGCGCTGGTGCCGAGCGCGACCAGCACGTCCATGTTGCTGCCGCCGCTGCGCAAGGCGGCCCAGGCGCCGTGGTAGAAGCGCGCCCCGGCCCAGAACTGCACCGGCGTCGCCAGCAGCCATTGCAGCCACAGCGGCATCATCAGATGGATGCCGGCGAACATCAGCGCCATCTCGACAACCAGCGGCAATGTCAGCAGCAGGGAAATGAAGAAATGGTTGCGCTCGCGTTGCAGCAGGGCGAGGCGCGCGGCCTTTTCGGCGGCGAAGTCGCGCGCGGGATGGGCGTCGAAGCCGTTGCGGCGCACCGTCTCCAGGATGGTGTCCAGCGTGGTGCGGGTGGGATCGTAGGTGAGGCTGGCTTTTTCGGTGGCGATGTTCACCACGGCGGTGACATCGGGCAATTCGTTCAGGGATTTTTCCAGACGTGCAGAGCAGGATGCGCAGCGCATCCCGGCGATCTGCAATTCGGCGTGCTCTGTCTTTTCAGTCATGGCACGCCGAATCTACCACGATTTACAGCGGGCGTTTGAGGCTCACGCCGCCGCGCAACTGGCCGGGCTTGTAGCCGGTGGCCTGGTCATGCGGATATTCCTCGGCCAGACGCGCCTGCACGGAGGCGGGGATCTCTTCCTGGCTACCGTGGCAGGTGACGCAGCCGGGCTGCAGCACGATAGCCTTCATGTAACGCAGGTATTTGCCGTTCGGCTCTTTCACCACTTCGGCATATTCCAATGTCTCGGGCTTGGCGCCTTTGGCCAGTTGCTTCTCCAGCTTCTTCAGCGCCTTCTGTTCCCATACGTCAGGCATGCCCAGCATCGGA
>JBBIGX010000238.1:2346-2628 GCA_037447315.1 Gallionellaceae bacterium
CCTTGTTCGAAACGCGGGTCAGCTTGATGCCTTGCTGGCGCGAAATGTCGCCGGCCATTTTCGGGGCGATATCCTTGCACACCTTGATGGCGGATTCCGGGCCACCCTCGGTCACGGCCTTCTTGTTCTCGGCGATGAGGGCTTGCATGAAGGGGCCGACCACGGCGCGGCTCTCTTCACGGTATTTTTCCAGGTTGTCCGCGAACGCGGGGGCAGACAGGACCAGCAGGGTGGACAGCAGCAATGCTTTCTTCATAGGTATCCCTTCCTTATGAAAGAAAA
>JBBIGX010000239.1:0-2611 GCA_037447315.1 Gallionellaceae bacterium
AGTGGTTCCCGGCGGGGCTAGTGGATCGCTCCGCCGTTGTCGTTTGTAGAGGTTTATAGGCCAGTAGCTCAATTGGTAGAGTATCGGTCTCCAAAACCGAGGGTTGGGGGTTCGAGACCCTCCTGGCCTGCCAGTTAAAGTAGAACGGACGTAAATGGCTGACAAAATCAAGATGCTGGTCGCCTTCCTGCTAGTCGTGGCGGGAGTGGTCGGCTTTTATGCATTGGGTGATGCGGCGGCAGTGCTGCGCGTCGCTTCGGTGCTGTTCGGCGTACTCGCCGCGGCCGGCGTGTTCTGGACTTCTGCGCAGGGCAAGCGTTTCTTTGGCTTCGCCGGTGATTCCGTGGCCGAGGCCAGGCGTGTGGCATGGCCGACGCGCAAGGAGACCATGCAGACCACCGGCGTGGTGATTTTGTTCGCGATCGTGATGGCACTGTTCCTGTGGGCGGTGGATGCCACGCTGATGATGATCGTCAACGCATTGATGGGTCGGGGGGATTGATGGCCAAACGTTGGTATGTGGTGCACACCTATTCGCAATTCGAAAAGAGCGTGCAGCGTGCATTGCAGGAGCGCATCGAGCATGCCGGCATGCAGGACCTGTTCGGCCAGATCCTCGTGCCGGTGGAAGAGGTGGTCGAGCTGAAATCCGGCCAGAAGAGTATCAGCGAGCGCAAGTTCTTCCCGGGTTACCTGCTGGTCGAGATGGAGATGACGGACGAAACCTGGCATCTGGTGAAGAGTCTGCCCAAAGTGACTGGTTTCCTTGGCGGGAGCGCGATGAAGCCTTCGCCGATCTCGCAGAAGGAAGTGGACACCATCATGTCGCAGATGCAGGCGGGGATGGAGAAGCCGCGTCCCAAGGTGCTGTTCGAGGTCGGCGAGTCGGTGCGCGTCAAGGAAGGTCCGTTCACCGATTTCAATGGTTTGGTGGAAGACGTCAACTACGACAAGAACAAGTTGCGTGTTGCAGTCACCATCTTTGGCCGGTCTACGCCGGTCGAACTGAATTTCGGGCAAGTCGAAAAAGCCTGAGGTTGAGCGCCGGAATCGATCCGGCATGACAAACGGGGAGCGTATCGGAGCGGTTGCGGTATGCGTTTAACCCACTTTTAGGAGTAACAAGATGGCAAAGAAGATTGTCGGCTATATCAAGCTGCAAGTCCCGGCCGGTAAGGCCAATCCCAGTCCTCCCATCGGCCCGGCACTCGGTCAGCGCGGCCTGAACATCATGGAGTTCTGCAAGGCGTTCAACGCACAGACCCAGGGTGTCGAGCCTGGTCTGCCGATCCCGGTGGTGATCACCGCCTATGCGGACAAGAGCTTCACCTTCGTGATGAAGACGCCGCCCGCCACCATCCTGATCAAGAAGGCCGCCGGCGTACAGAAGGGCAGCAAGACCCCGCACACCGACAAGGTGGGCAACCTGACCCGCAAGCAGGCGGAAGACATCGCCAAGACCAAGCAGCCCGACCTGACGGCCGCTGATCTGGACGCCGCCGTGCGTACCATCGCCGGCAGCGCGCGCAGCATGGGCATCACTGTGGAAGGGGTGAAGTAATCATGGCTAAAGTTTCCAAGCGTTATCAGGCGATCGCCGCCAAGGTCGACCGCAACAAGCTGTATCCGCTGGACGAGGCACTGAAGCTGGTCAAGGAGACCGCCAAGGCCAAGTTCGACGAATCCATTGATGTGGCCGTCAACCTGGGCGTGGACGCCAAGAAATCGGACCAGTTGGTGCGCGGCTCCGTCGTGCTGCCCAAGGGTACTGGGAAGTCCATGCGCGTGGCGGTGTTTGCCCAGGGCGCCAAGGCCGAAGAGGCCAAGGCGGCGGGCGCCGATATCGTCGGTTTCGACGATCTGGCTGAACAGATCAAGGGCGGCAAGATGGATTTCGATGTGGTGATCGCTTCTCCGGATGCGATGCGCATCGTCGGCGCGCTGGGTCAGATCCTCGGTCCGCGCGGTTTGATGCCGAACCCCAAGGTTGGCACCGTCACGCCTGACGTCGCGGGTGCGGTGAAGAACGCCAAGGCCGGTCAGGTGCAATACCGTACCGACAAGAACGGCATCGTGCAGTGCACCATCGGCCGTGCTTCTTTCGCGCCCGAGGCGCTGAAGGAGAACATCCTGGCCCTGATCGATGCGCTGAACAAGGCCAAGCCCGCCTCTGCCAAGGGGGTCTACCTGAAGAAGATCGCGATCTCCAGCACCATGGGTGTCGGTATCCGCGTCGAGCAGGCCAGCCTGGCGGCGTGATGTTTCGAATCTGGCGGCGAGGGGCGACCTTCGCGGCCATTTGCTCTTTGGACTGCTGGCGTGGCTGGCAGCATCAAAGACCGTAGGTGCCGAAGGCGTGTTTGGCCGGAGGCTTAAACGATGGCAGTCGCATCGGCCCACGCAGATGGTGTGCCCGCAAGCAGGAGTGGTTGTTGCGGTTTTCTCCTGACTTGAGGACGCGGTCGTTAACCCGGGTTCAACCCGATACAAAGATGGAGAAAGACTTTGGCTCTTAATCTGCAAGAAAAGCAGGCGGTGGTCGCGGAAGTCAGCGCACAAGTGGCGCAGGCCCAGACCATCGTCGTGGCTGAGTACCGCGGCATTCCAGTCG
>JBBIGX010000240.1:0-2589 GCA_037447315.1 Gallionellaceae bacterium
GCTGCACCTGCTGCTGTCGATGATCACCCCGCTGCGCTGGCTGGAACGCATGCCGACCTACAAGGACCAGCAGGAGAAGCTGTCCGGCAAGGACCTGTCCACCTACGGTTTTCTTGGCTATCCGCTGCTGCAAAGCGCCGACATCCTGATCTACCGTGCCACCCAGGTGCCGGTGGGCGAGGACCAGGTACCGCACATCGAGTTCACGCGCGAGATCGCGCGCCGCTTCAACCACATCTACGGCCGTGAACCGGGATTCGAGGAGAAGGCGCTGGCCGCCACCAAGAAGCTGGGCAGCAAGAAGGCCAAGTTGTATCTGGAACTGCGTACGCGCTTCCAGGAGCAGGGCGACGACGAGGCGCTGGAATCGGCCAAGGCCTTGCTCGACGAGCAGCAGAGCCTGTCCCACGGCGACCGCGAACGCCTGTTCGGCTTCCTCGAAGGCAGCGGCAAGATGATCCTGTCCGAACCGCAGGCCATGCTGACCGCCGCTTCCAAGATGCCGGGGCTGGATGGCCAGAAGATGTCCAAGTCCTATGGCAACACCATCAGTCTGCGCGAAGACGAGGCGGAGGTGGCGAAGAAGATCAAGACCATGCCGACCGACCCGGCGCGCATCCGCCGCACCGACGCCGGCGATCCGGACAAATGCCCGGTGTGGCAATTGCATGAGGTGTATTCGAACGATGAGGTACGGCAATGGGTGCAGCAGGGCTGCCGCAGCGCGGGCATCGGCTGTATCGAATGCAAGCAGCCGGTGATCGAGGCCGTGCTGGCCGAGCAACGCCCGATGCGCGAGCGCGCCCAGCATTATCTGGACGACCCGACGCTGGTGCGCAACATCATCGCCGACGGCTGCGAGAAGGCGCGCAAGCTGGCGGCCGACACCATGCGCGATGTGCGCGAAGCGATGGGACTGGAATACAAGTGAGCGAACTGCTGACCCAGAGCGACCTGCCGATGACCCAGCCCGTGGCCTATGTGCACGGGCAGCCGATGACCGAGGTGCCGCAGGACCTGTATATCCCGCCGGATGCGCTGGAGGTCGCGCTGGAATCGTTCCAGGGGCCGCTCGACCTGTTGCTTTACCTGATCCGCCGCCACAATCTGGATCCGCTGGACATTCCGATGGCGCAGCTGACGCAACAGTACATCGGTTATATCGAAGTGATGCAGCAGAACCGCATGGAGCTGGCGGCTGAATATCTGTTGATGGCGGCCGTGCTGATCGAGATCAAATCGCGCATGCTGCTGCCGCGCCCGCCGAAGCAGAATGAGGAAGAGAGCCAGGAAGATCCGCGCGCCGAACTGATGCGCCGCCTGCTGGAATACGAACAGATGAAGCTGGCTGCGCAGAAATTGAACGAGCTGCCGCAGGCCGGGCGCGATTATGAGCTGGTGCAGGTATTGATCGAGCGCACCGTGATCGAGCGCCTGCCGCACGTCACGGTGGAAGATTTGCGCAACGCCTGGCTGGCACTGCTCACCCGGGCCCGGGTGAATGCCAGCCACAAAGTGCGCCGCGAAGAACTCTCGGTGCGCGAGCAGATGACCAAGGTGTTGCGCCGCCTGCGTGGCGCGGACTTCGTCCGGTTCGAGGACCTGTTCGAGCTGGACGAGGGCATCCCGATGCTGGTCGTCACCTTCATCGCCATCCTCGAACTGGCCAAAGAGACACTGATCGAGATCACACAAACCGAGTCGTTGGGGAACATCTATGTCAGAACCAGCCGCGCCCTCACAGATGAATGACGAGACGAGCCTGCCGGAGGAGATCGGACACCGTGCGGACCTGCCGGTGCTGACCGAGGAGATCGGCGGCGAACTGGCGACCGTGGAGATGGATATGGCGCTGCTGCGCCGGGTGTTCGAGGCGGCCTTGCTCACCACGCAGGAACCGCTCAGCGTCGCCGAACTGAAGCGTCTGGCCGGCGTAGCGCTGGAGAACCGCCAGGTCGAAGTGCTGCTGGAAGAACTGGCCGACAAGTATGCCGACAGCGGCATCGAACTCACCCGCGTCGCCAGCGGCTGGCGCTTCCGTGCGCGTCCCGAGATGCAGGAATTCCTGGATCGCCTCAATCCGAAGAAGGCGCCGCGCTATTCGCGCGCCGTGATGGAGACCCTGGCCATCATCGCCTACCGTCAGCCGGTGACACGCGGCGACATCGAAGAGATACGCGGTGTGGCCGTGTCGACCCAGGTGTTGAAGACACTGGAAGGGCGCAACTGGATCGAAGTCATTGGTACGCGCGACACGCCGGGCAAACCGGCACTGTACGCTACCACCCCGCAATTTCTGGATGACCTCAACCTGCGCAGCCTGAGCGAACTGCCCGCATTGGAAGAGATGGGCAGCCTGATCGACCAGAGCGGCGAAGCGCGCTGATGCCGGACTGCAAGCGGATCGGCTCGCGCGACAACCCTTTCTTCAAGTCGCTGCTCAAGCTGACCACCACACCGCGCGCCCGGCGCGATGCGGGGCAGACCCTGCTGGATGACCCACACCTGCTGCGTGCCTGGCTGGATGCCGGGCAGCGCCCGCGCCATCTGGTGCTGAACTCCACGGCGCTGGACGATGCCGAGATCGCC
>JBBIGX010000241.1:0-2587 GCA_037447315.1 Gallionellaceae bacterium
CCCGGTTGGTCGCGGCGACCAGCCGCACGTCGGAGCGGATCGTGCGCGTGGCGCCCAGGCGCTCGAACTCCTGCTCCTGCAGCACCCGCAGCAGCTTGGGCTGGAGCTCGAGCGGGATGTCGCCGATCTCGTCGAGGAACAGCGTACCGCCCTCGGCCTGTTCGAAGCGGCCGTGGCGCGTGGTGTTGGCACCGGTGAACGCGCCCTTTTCGTGGCCGAACAATTCGGATTCCAGCAGGTCCTTGGGGATGGCGGCGGTGTTGATGGCGACGAAGGGCTTGTCCGCACGCGGACTGTGGCGGTGCAGCGCGCGTGCCACCAGTTCCTTGCCGGTGCCCGACTCGCCGTTGATCAGCACGGTGGCGTTGGAGGCCGCAAGGCGGCCGATGGCGCGGAACACCTCCTGCATCGCGGGGGCGTGGCCGAGGATGTCGGGTGCTTCGGTGATGTCCATGCCCTCGCTCTGCTTGCGCTGGCTTTGCGCCAACGCGCGGCGGATCAGCTCCACCGCGTGGTTCACGTCGAACGGTTTGGGCAGGTACTCGAAGGCGCCGCCCTGGAACGACGACACCGCGCTCTCCAGATCGGAATACGCAGTCATGATGATGACCGGCAATGCGGGATGGTCGCGGCGCAACGTCTGCAGCAGATCCAGACCGGAGCGGCCCGGCATGCGGATATCGCTGATGACCATTTGCGGCAGGCTGTGCTTCAGCTCGGCCAGCGCCTCGTCGGCCGAGGCGAAACTCTTGTATTCGATCTCCTCGCGCGCAAGGGCCTTTTCCAGCACCCAGCGGATAGAACGGTCGTCGTCGATGATCCAGACAGGTTTGGTCATATGCATACCTATGTGTTGAGCGGCAGCGTGACGGTAAAGCAGGTCCGTCCCGGCTCGCTGTCGAATTCGATGCTGCCCTGATGCTGGCTGACGAAGTCCTGCGCCAGCGTCAGGCCCAGCCCGTGGCCGTCGGCGCGGCCGGAGACCAGCGGGTAGAAGATCTTGTCTTTCAGATGATGCGGGATGCCCGGACCGTCGTCGATGATCTGCACCGCAACGGCCAGCCGGTGGCGTTTCTTCATCAGCGTCACCTGGCGCGCGATGCGTGTGCGCAGGATGATGGTGCCCTTGCCGTGCATGGCCTGTGCCGCGTTGCGCACGATGTTGAGCATCACCTGGATCAGCAGCGCCTTGTCACCGTCCAGCTCGGGCAGGCTGAGGTCGTAGTCACGCTGGATGGTCAGCCCTTCCGGCAACTCGGCCAGCACCACGCTGCGCACGCGTTCCAGTACCTCGTGGATGTTGAGCGCACTGAAATGGGGCGTATGCTGCGGCGTGAGCAGGTTTTCCATCAGCGAGCGCAGGCGGTCCGCTTCCTGGATCACCACCTGCGTGTATTCGCGCAGGCCGGGCTTGTCCAGTTCCTGTTCCAGCAACTGCGCCGCGCCGCGGATGCCCCCCAGCGGATTTTTGATCTCATGCGCCAGATTGCGCAGCAGCAGGCGGTTGGCCTGCGTCTGGTCATGCATCTGCTCTTCGCGCGCTAGCTTCAGCGGCCGCTCGATCGGGTGGAACTCGATCAGCAGCGCGTATTGCGGCAACTGGGTGGTGGTCACCGTGCAGCTCAGGTGCAGCTTTTGTCCGAGCGTATGCGTACCCAGCATCATCTCGTGTTCGATGTGCGCCGAGTGCGTCGCCAGTGCAGATAGGATGGCGCTGAACAACTGCTCGGTATCGGTGAACGCATGCTGCAACGGATGACCGAGCAGGTTGGTATGACTCACCGCGAACAGGTGCTCCGCCGCCGGATTGAGATAAGCGACGCGCGACTGCTCATCCAGCAGCATCACGGCGGTCGAGAGGTGGTCGAGGGAGGGGAGCGGGGCGCTGGTCATGTCGATTCAGGGAGCAGAAAACATGCCAGCTTCAGGTCACTTGAGATTGGCGAGTTCCGTCTGCAATGCCTGGATGTTGTTCTCGTGCATGCGGACGTTCTCCTGCGCGGCCTGCACGTCCTCTTCGTATTTCGCCATGTTGCGATAGGTCTTGCCGTCGGCGCCGGTGTAGACCTGCGGCGTGTCTTGCACGGTCTGCAACTGCTGGCGCGCTTCTTCCAGTGCCTGCTGTTCGCTGGCTAGCTCGTCCTCCAGGATGCGGCGGCGCTTGTCGTCGCGCCGGCTCTGTGTTGCGCTGTCCACGCGCGGGAAACCCTCTTCGCCGGACTGCTTGCGCTCGGTATGGCGCGGGGCGTGGACTGTGGGCGGTGGCGGGAACGTGGGCAAGGGCTCCAGATGTAGTTTGCGCGCCCCCTTCAATGGTTCGCTGGAATAGGTGACATGCCCGTCTTTGTCCACACGCTTGTAGATATCGGCGTGCGCGGTCGGGCTGACGGCAAAAGCGGCACACAACAATAGCAGGCGGATTGGCTTCATGTGGCGATCCGTAAACGCGATGGGTGCAGTATAGGGGAAGTACTCGCCGGGAGACAAACGGCAGGAGCAAAAGAAAACGGAGCCCGAAGGCTCCGTTTTGCGTTGCGTCGAATGCGGCTTAGACGCTGTAGTACATGTCGAACTCGACCGGATGGGT
>JBBIGX010000242.1:0-2564 GCA_037447315.1 Gallionellaceae bacterium
CGAAGATCAGCGCGGCCGCATTGTGATGCAGAGCGCGTTTCACCACCTCGCGAGGATAGACGCTGGTCTGTGTCAATGTCCCCTGAAACAGTTCCTCGGTGGCGATCACGCGGTGCTGCGCATCGAGGAACAGGGCCACGAACACCTCCTGCTGCCGCGCCTGCAACAGGAGCCGCAGGAAATCGCGCACTGCCCCGGGCGAATTCAGCGCATCCCCGGCTTGGACCTCCTCGTGCAAAGCGCGCCGCGCCATCTCCCGCACCGCCTGCAGCTGCACGTATTTCGCCTGCCCCATGCCGTTGATCTCGCAGAATTCCTTTTCACTGGCCGCGAACAGCCGGGTCAGGCTGCCAAAGCGCAACAGCAGTTCGCGCGCCAGATCGACTGCACTCTTGCCTGTCACCCCGGTGCGCAGAAAGATCGCCAGCAACTCGGCATCCGACAGCGCCGCCGCCCCGCGTTGCAAGAGCTTCTCGCGCGGACGTTCTCCTTCAGGCCAATCCACGATACTCATTGCGCCTCCTTTATCCGCCCAGCCCGCGCCGGATCCGGGCATCGGGATTGAACCACACCCTGATGCGAACAGGGTCAAACGTCCGAGCGGGAGACTCGGGAACGCCTCTCTCCCCCCCTTCAGAACAGGCTCTGCTGTCCGCCCGGATTCGGCCGCACAAATTTCGCCGTCTCCAGCCCGGCCTCCGGCCAACCCAACCCCAAGCGATCACACGCCAGTCGAAAACGCTGGGCAAGCAACTGCGAGAACAATCCCTGCCCCGTGAAGCGCGAACCGAATTCGGAATCGTTCTCCTTGCCACCACGCATCCCGCGCAAGCGGCTCATCACATGCTCCGCCTTCAGCGGGTAGTGCGTGACCAGCCAATCCTTGAACAGATCCTTCAACTCGTAGGGCAAACGCAACAGCGTATACGCTGCAGTGCGCGCGCCATGCATCTGTGCCGCCTGCAGCACGTTCTCCAGCTCAGCATCGGTGAGGAAAGGGATCACCGGCGCGACGAACACGCCGCACGGTACGCCCGCCTCGTTCAATGCACGCATCGCCTGCAGTCGGCGGCGCGGTGAGGCCGCGCGCGGCTCCAACTTGCGCGCGGCCTCAGCATCCAGTGTCGTCACGCTGATGAACACCTGTGCCAGACCGTGCTGCGCGAGCTGGACGAGCAGGTCCAGGTCGCGCTCGATGAGTGCCGACTTGGTGACGATGGAGACCGGATGCCTGCACTCCGCCAGCACCTCCAGGATCTGGCGGGTGATCTTCAGCTCACGTTCGATCGGCTGATAGGCATCGGTGTTCACTCCCAGCGCGATGGGCGAGCAACGATAGGCAGGCTTCGCCAGTTCCGCGCGCAGCAGCTGCGCCGCTTCCGGCTTGGCGAACAGCCGGGTCTCGAAATCCAGCCCCGGTGAGAGATTGAGGTAGCCGTGGGAAGGACGGGCATAACAATAGATGCAGCCATGCTCGCATCCGCGATAGGGATTCAGCGAATACTCGAAGGGCAGGTCCGGCGAATCCTGCCTCTGCAGCACGGTCTTTGCCCGTTCCACGGTCACCGTGGTCCTGGGCGGCGGCAATTCGTCGTCCGCCCCGGACCAGCCGTCATCGAAACGCTCGCGCGCCACAGCCTCGAAGCGGCCCTCGATCTGCAGGGTCGCGCCGCGCCCTTTGTTTACCTCATGCTTCATCCCGGCTTTCCGCAAAAGAACGTTCGTTCTGTCGCACTATAGGGATACGCCAGAGCCCTGTCAAACCGCACGACAGGGTGCTCCGCGCCACGAATGCGACTCGTGTCTCCAGCCAAGGAGGAGCATCCATGGCCGACACCCCCATCCCCCGGCACAAACGCACCCTGCTTGCCCGCCCCATCTTTATGCTGCTGATGACGCTTGCCTGCCATGTCTGCGGCAGCGTACTGGCCATCATTATGATCATCCAGCGGGTGATGGCTGAACGAAGTGCCGAACGCGCGCCTGCTCAGTTTCGGCCACAGCCTCGGCAACTACCCGCGACAGAGCGTGGATTACCCGACATTTCCAGCGACTGCAGAAGATCGGCGATATCCCATTCGCAACCGCCGCAGCCGGACAGTGCGCCAGTCCAGCGCGAAATGGCCTGGATATCCATGCCTTGTGCATGCAGGGCGCGAATCTGTTCGCGCCGCGTGCCACTGCAATGACACATTACCTCATCGGCACTGCCCGTTCCGCCCGCCATCGGTTCCATCATGGCAACACCTCATGCAACGTACCATCGGCGAACAGCAGCGCACAGCGTACCGGCTTGCTGGTATACACCGCCTGCATCGCCTGCCGGTAAGCCAATAGCTGTGCACGGTAGCGCGCGGCCTCCCGGGCATCGCCCAATTTGTAATCCAGTACCCACACTTCTTCGTCAAACTCGACCAGACGGTCGATGCGCTTCAGTTCACCCTGCGCATCCACATACGGCAATTCGTTATAGGCCGCACGATAGCCCTGCTCATCGAAGAAGCGCGCCAGCGGCGGCGCCATGAGCAAGCGCTGCGCGATCGGCCACAGCATGTCCATCTCGA
>JBBIGX010000243.1:0-2564 GCA_037447315.1 Gallionellaceae bacterium
GTCGACGTGGCGGTGAGCGGCTGCCCGCCCACACCGACCGCCATCCTGCAAGGCATTCTCACCGCCATCAGCGCAAAGAAGTAGGGCGAGCGCAAGCTGGTGATCGGGTGGCTTTCAAACCGCCGTGTTCATGCGCGTTGCGCGGCGAAGAGCGCCGGGCCATACAGGGCGGCGCGGTCGTTGAGGATGACGCGTACCGGCATGGCTTCCAGCAGCGGGCGCATACGCCCCTTGCCGAGAAAGGATTCGAGGAAGACCGCGCTCTCCAGCAGCGGCAGGATCTTCGGCGCGATGCCGCCGCCGAGATACAGGCCGCCGGTGCTCATCGCCTTCAACGCCAGGTTGCCGGCCTCGGCGCCGTACAGCCCCACGAAGCGGCGCATGGTCTCCGCGCACAGCGCGTCGCGTTCGGCCAATGCCGCATGCGAGATGGCCGCCGCCTTGCCGCGCATCTGCATGTCCTGCGCCAGCCAGTCCGGCGTGTGCATATCGCTCTTCGCCAGCAGGAAATCGTACAGCTCGGGGATGCCCATGCCGGACACCACGCGCTCCCAGCTCACGTGGCCGTAGCGTGCCCGCAGGCGTTCTGCGAACTCGCACTCCAGCGCATCACGCGGCGCGAACGTGGCATGGCCGCCCTCGGTGGCATAGGGATGGTGCGCATGGCCGTCCCAGTGCAGGCCGGCCTCGCCCAGCCCGGTGCCGGCGGCGATGATGGCGCGGTGGCCGTGTGCCCCGGGCGCGCCTGCCTGCAAGGTGTACAGGTCGTCCGCTTCCAGCGCAGGCAGTCCCCAGGCTGTGGCCTCCAGATCGTTCAGCAGATGGCAGCGCGTGAAACCGAAACGGCGGCGGAGCGCGTCCGCCTCGATGCGCCAGGGCAGGTTGGTCGTCTGCACCGCGTTGTTGCGCACCGGCCCGGCCACGCCGAAGGCGGCGACGGACACCGGCCCGCTCTGGTCGAGAAAGGCTTGCAGCAGGGATTCGAGATCGGGGAAGTCGGCGCTGGCGAATTCGCATTCCCTGGTCACGGCCACACACTGCCCGTCGACTTCGACCGTCGCCAGTCGCGTCTTGGTGCCGCCGATGTCGCCTGCCAGCAATGTCGCCATGGAACGGGAGAGGCCCGCTGAATTCAAGAAATGCGCGCGATGATACTCCTGCGCAATGTCAATGCAACGGGAACGTCATCACGCCTTCACACGCGGCGCGCAGACTGCATGCCATGAAGCGGTGGATGCAGCTTACAGTTGCGTGGGCGCTTCGTATTTCGCCGATGAGTGGTTCGAATACAAGGACGTGACCGGTTCGATGCGTTTGCAGGTGGGGGAGATGCTGTCGCCTTTCGCGGGGATTGGCATCACGCTTTCCGCGCGGCGCTATGACAGCTCCACCTTCCCCGGCAACATCATTTACAGCCTCGGTTTCAGCAAGCCGCTGGATTGAATCGCGGTGCTGGCCGGTGCATTCAGCCGAACAGCACCAGCGCCCACACTACGGCCGCATTGATGAGGCTCACCAGCACGGCGGCGCTGCTGATGTCTTTGGCGCGCTTGGCGAGGTCGTGGCTCTCAAGGGAGATGCGGTCGACGGTGGCTTCGATGGCGGAGTTGATCAGCTCGACGATGATGACCAGCAGTACGCTGCCGATCATCAGCGCCTTGCCGGTGGTACTCACCGGCAGCCACAGCGCAAGCGGGATGAAGACCAATGCGGTCCATACTTCTACGCGGAAAGCGTCCTCATGTTTGTAGGCGGCGCGGAAACCTGCCAGCGAGTAGCCGAAGGCGTTCCACAAACGGCGCAGTCCGGTCTTGCCTTTGTACGGGCTTTGCAATGCTTGCTCCTGTAACGTCGTCATTCTGATCCGCCTAACTATACACAAAAAAGAACGCGCACCGGACTGCGTGCGCGCAAGGGAGGAGAGACCACGCAAAATCTATGCCGCTTTGCGCATGAAGTGCTTGGCGTAGGGCGCGTTGAGGCGCGACACCGGCAGCAGGATGAACACGTCGGCGCAGTTGAAGTCGGAGTCCCAGGCCGGTTCGCCGGCGATGTGGGCACCGAGGCGCAGGTAGCCTTTGATTCGCGGCGGCGTGGGGGTTGGGCGCGCGATGAAGTAACCCTGGACGAGGTGGTCGATGGCGATCTTGAAGCCCATGCCGCGGTAGTGCAGCAGCGCGTGGCGTCGAAGTCGAAGGTCGGCTGGTTTTCGGTGATCTTGATCACCACGCGTGCCGAGTCCATGTTCAGCTGTTCGAGGAAGGCCAGCGTCTGGCCGTTGCAGGAGCTCCTGGAGCGGGGTCATGGCAAAATCCTCATATGCTTGCGACTGCACCAGGTCGGCCAGGAACTGCGCGCGCGGGAAAGGCAGGTGTTGCGGGGGCGGCAGGACGGAGAACATGGCGTACCTCGCGTTTCTGGATTCGGGCCGGCAGGGTAGCGCTGCAGTGTCACGGACTGATAAAGGCGATACGGAGGTTGCAGGACGGTTACAATGCACCCGCTTCGCCGTCTCTATCTTGAATGAGGGTTATCGCGCATGGATGCTCCGAAGATGATGCAGG
>JBBIGX010000244.1:0-2561 GCA_037447315.1 Gallionellaceae bacterium
AACATCGCCCATGGCGCGCAATTCGCCGCGATAGCCGTGCTGCGTGCGCAACCGGTAAGCCAGTGTGTAGCCGCGCCCGTCGGTGAACTTGTGGAAGTCCACGGCGATCACCGGGAAGCGGTGCACGTCGTCCGGGATATCCTCGATGCGCTCGAACCCGGCCAGCCACAGCCCGAGTTCCCTGCGCTCGCGCAGCGCTTCCCACTGGCAGTTCCACACCGGCAGCGGTACCAGATAGTTGCCCTGCGGCACTTCGATACTGTCCGCCGCATCGCCCTCGTGCAGGCGCAGTACCTGCCACGCATCGTCCACCACCCGTTTGTCCTTGATGACCTTCATGACTCAGAACCTCGGCGAGTAATAGGGCAGATCGTATGGCACGCCGACATGCAATGCAGCGTAATCCGGCACCCGCAGTGCTTCGTCTTCGGCCACTGGTGTGGCGTACACGAAGTCCTTAAACGGTTCGTGACCGATGCGACGCAGCGTATCGATGAAACGCTCGCCGTCGAAACGTTCGCGCACATACACCTGTAGCAGCCGGGCGACCACTTCCGGCACCTGCGCGAAAGAGAACGAGCGCCCGATAATCCTGCCGATGGCGGCTGGACTGCCCTGATTGCCGCCGATGGTAACCTGGTACCACTCCTCGCCCGACTTATCCACGCCAAGAATGCCGATGTGCCCGACATGGTGGTGACCGCAGGCGTTCACGCAGCCCGAGATGTTGAGGTCGATGTCGCCGATGTCGTGCAGATAGTCGTAGTCGTCGAAACGTTCCGCAATGGCCTTCGCCAGCGTGATGGAGCGTGCGTTGGCCAGGGTGCAGTAGTCGGCGCCGGGGCAGCAGATGATGTCGGTCAGCAGGCCGATGTTGGGCGTCGCCAGCCCGGCCGCTTTTGCTTCCTGCCACAGCGCATGCAGGTCGGCCTGCTTCACGTCGGCCAGCACCAGGTTCTGCGTGTGCGAGAAGCGCACTTCGCCGAAGCTGTAGCGGTCGGCCAGCGCTGCCACCACATCCATCTGGTCGGCGCTGATGTCGCCGGGGGCCTGCCCGGGACGCTTGAGCGACAACCACACGGCGGCATAACCATGCACCTTGTGCGCCTTGACGTTGCGCCGCACCCAGTTGGCGAAGGCGCGGTCATCGCGCTGGGACGCCTCGAACCCGGCATCGACCTGCGGCAGCGTCTCATAGGGGGGTGCAGCAAAACCGGCCGCCACGCGCGCCAACTCGGCCTCGGTCAGCGTGGAGGGACCGTCCTTGCTCAACTGCCATTCCGCTTCCACTTGACGGCGGAATTCCTCGATACCGATGGCCTGTACCAGAATCTTGATTCGCGCCTTGTACAGGTTGTCGCGACGACCGAACTCGTTGTACACGCGCACGATGGCTTCCAGATAGGTCAGCACATGCTGCCAGGGCAGGAAGGAATGCAACTCCTGGCCGATGATGGGCGTGCGTCCCAGTCCGCCGCCGACCAGCACGCGGAAACCCAGCTCGCCCTGCGCGTTCCGCACCAGTTGCAGGCCGACATCGTTGATCTCGATCGCGGCGCGGTCTTCGGCAGAGCCAATGACCGACACCTTGAACTTGCGCGGCAAGAAAGAAAACTCCGGATGGAAGGTGCTCCACTGGCGCAGAATCTCGGCATAAGGGCGCGGATCGGCCACTTCATCGCGCGCCACACCGGCCAGTTCGTCCGAAGTGATGTTGCGTATGCAATTACCAGAAGTCTGGTTGGCATGCATCTCGACGCTGGCGAGTTCGGCCAGGATATCTGGTATATCTTCCAGACGAAGAAAATTGAACTGGATGTTCTGGCGCGTACTGAGATGGCCGTAGCCGCGGTCATAGGTACGCGCGATGTGGGCCAGCGTGTGCAATTGCGCGCTGTTCGCCATACCGTAGGGGATGGCGATGCGCATCATGTAGCCGTGCACCTGCAGGTAAACGCCGTTCTGCAGACGCAGCACGCGGAAATCGTCTTCCTTTAGTTCGCCGTTGAGACGACGGCGCACTTGGTCGCGGAACTGCGCGACACGCTCGGCAGCCAGCTGGTGATCGAAACGGTCATAGCGATACATCATGCCTCCTTATCAGAGAAATAACGCGATACCGGCAACAACAGTGCCGCCTCCAGCGGGAACTTCGCACCGTAGGCGAGGATGTGCGCCACGTTCTCTTCCTCGCTGTGGAGCAGGGCCAAGCCGATATAAGCATGTTCGCCGGTCTCTCCGACGACCACGCCGATGCGCCCGCCGCAACCGTTGAACCAGCTGACCTGTTTGGGTTTGTTGGGATTGTTCGCACTCATGTTCTTCTCTCACTCAAAACGCCAGACGGATGCCGATGATCAGCAGCATGGTCGCCAGCAGGGGGCGCAGTACCTTCTCCGGCACCCGCGCCGAGAGGTGACTGCCGATCCAGATGCCCGGCAGCGACCCCAGCAACAGCGAACCCAGCAGCACCAGATCGACGGTACCCAACGCAAAATGCCCAAGGCCGGCCACGGCGGTCAGCGGCACCGCATGCGCGATGTCAGTGCCCACCACCTTCA
>JBBIGX010000245.1:0-2555 GCA_037447315.1 Gallionellaceae bacterium
GGTTCTGCCGCTGCCTTGGCAGCAGCGCGAGGATCTTCTTGATGTCGCGGGTGAAGCCCATGTCCAGCATGCGATCGGCCTCGTCCTGCACCACTATCTCGACATGCGAGAGATCTACTGTCTTTTGCTGCACATGGTCTAGCAGGCGGCCCGGCGTGGCGACCAGGATATCGACGCGGCCATGCAGTTGCTTGATCTGCGGGTTGATGTTGACGCCGCTAAACATCATCATGGATTTGAGCGGCAGGTATTTGCCATACAGGCGCACGCTCTCTTCCACTTGGGCGGCGAGTTCACGCGTGGGCACCAGCACCAGCGCACGGATGTGATGCTTGCCGGTGACGGGTTTCTCCATCAGGCGCTGCAGCATGGGCAGTGTGAAACCGGCGGTCTTGCCGGTGCCGGTCTGCGCGCCGCCCATCATGTCGCCGCCTTTCAGCACGACGGGAATGGCCTGCGCCTGGATGGGTGTGGGTTGGGTGTAGCCGCGCTCGGTGACGGCGCGGACGATTTCTTCGGACAGGCCGAGGGATGCGAATGACATGTTTTTCTTTCTGGGTACAAACGGCCTGTCGCCCTGTATAGGCGCCAGTCTGAGGCTGAATGAGGTGGGTACTGCGGACCGGGATCGGTGACGGCAACCAGACTGAAGCGTTGCCGCGCGACGGATTGTAACAGAAGGCGGTCAAGCTTCCGCCCTGAATCGTCATTCGGTTATCTACATGTATAGATATTCGGCATATCCGGGCTAGGCGCTGCCGACAGCGGTATGCAAGGCCATCCTGTACCACCACGACACCACCCTCTTCTCCGCGCCCGGCGAACAGGACGGCGAGGATGTGCGCGACCTGATCGGACTGGCGCACATGGCCGAATGCGTGGTCGACGAACACCTTCACGTCAGAAACAAGGAATGGCATCTGTTCGCGCATGACGTGCTGCAGCACTTTGACATGACGGAACAGGAGCTCGCCGAAATGAAGGGAATATGCTGGCTTACCTGAACGGGGACTGATCCCCGTCAGGCAGCACAAAAGTCGGATCAGACGTTGAACAGGAAGTTCATCACGTCGCCGTCCTGCACGACGTAGTCCTTGCCTTCCACCCGCATCTTGCCCTTCTCTTTCGCGCCCGCTTCGCCACCGCAGGCGATGAAGTCGGCATAGGAGATGGTCTGCGCGCGGATGAAACCTTTCTCGAAATCGGTGTGGATCACCCCTGCCGCCTGCGGGGCGGTATCGCCCTTGTGGATGGTCCAGGCACGCACTTCCTTCACACCGGCGGTGAAGTAGGTGCGCAGGCCGAGCAGGTCGTAACCGGCGCGGATGAGGCGATTCAGGCCGGGTTCTTCCAAACCGAGATCGGCTAGGAACTCCTTCTTGTCGGCATCATCGAGGTCGGCCAGTTCCTGCTCGATCTTGGCGCATAGCGCCACCACCGGCGCACCTTCTTTCGCCGCATGTTCACGCAAACGATCAAGGTGCGGATTGTTCTCGAAACCGTCTTCAAGCACGTTGCCGACATACATCGCCGGCTTGATGGTGAGCAGGCACAGCGGCTTGATGAGTTGCTTCTCTTCTTCGGAAAGGCCGAGCGTGCGGGCGGGTTTGCCTTCGTTCAGGTGTGGCAGCAGCTTCTCCAGCACCGCCACCAGCTTCTGCGCGTCCTTGTCGCCAGACTTGGCTTTCTTGCCGTCGCGCTGGAGGGTGCGCTCTACGACAGCTAGATCAGCCAGCGCCAGTTCGGTGAGAATGACTTCGATGTCGGAGATGGGATCGACCTTGCCGGCGACGTGCACAATGTTGGGATCGTCGAAGCAGCGCACCACGTTGACGATGGCGTCGGTCTCGCGGATGTTGGCGAGAAACTGGTTGCCCAGCCCCTCCCCCTTGGAGGCCCCTGCCACCAGGCCGGCGATGTCGACGAACTCGACGGTGGCGCGCTGCATGCGTTGCGGCTTCACGATCTTGGCCAGCTCGTCCATGCGCGGGTCGGGCACTTCGACGATGCCGACGTTGGGCTCGATGGTGCAGAAGGGATAGTTCTCCGCTGCGATGCCCGCCTTGGTGAGCGCATTGAACAGGGTGGATTTGCCGACGTTGGGCAGACCGACGATACCGCATTTGAGACTCATGACTATTCCTTTTCTCCGGATACAGGGTTCAGGATACGGGGTACAGCGAACCCCGCCCTGAATCCTGCTCCCCTATCCTGACTGCTAGTTACTATGCAGCTTCAACATCGCTGCTTCGAGTTTGCCTGCAATGATCTGTGGCGCGTCTTCCTGTGCGCGCTGCATCGCCTCGTCGATCAATACCTGTTCCTCCTTGCGCGGTGCATTGAGCACGAAGCTGACCACTTGGGCGCGGTCGCCGGGGTGGCCGACACCGATACGCAGACGCCAGAAGTCCTTGCTGCCCAGATGGGCGATGATGTCCTTGAGACCATTGTGACCGCCATGTCCGCCGCCCAGTTTGAGTTTGGCGCTGCCTGGCGGCAGATCGAGCTCGTCGTGCACCACCACCAGACGGCGGGGGTCGGTGATGCCGAACCGT
>JBBIGX010000246.1:0-2533 GCA_037447315.1 Gallionellaceae bacterium
AGTTCGACGGCATCGTCGGCGATGCCGTCATCCAGAACGGCCTGCTGCGCACTGACAACTTCGTGCTGAGCGGCTCGGCGGCCAAGGTCACGCTGCAGGGCGAGGTCGATCTGCAGCGCGAGACGCAGGCGCTCAAGGTGCGCGTATTGCCGGCCATCGGCGACAATGTCTCCCTGCTGTCGTTCGCCGCCGGCCCGGCGGTTGGAGTGGGCGTGCTGCTGACCAACAAGTTACTGCGCGATCCGCTCGATAAGCTGGTGTCGTTTGACTACAATGTGAGCGGCAGCTGGGCCGACCCGCGGGTAGAGCGGATCGGCGCCCGGCAGGCACAGTGAGAGACTCCACCCAAAGCGAAAGACCATACGACATGAGTTCCCTCGATTCCACCCAGTCACGCATCGCCGCGCAACAGAACGCCTGCAAGGTCGCCGCCATCCAGATGGCCTCCGGTCCCAATGTCGAAGGCAACCTCAACGAGGCGCGCCGGCTGGTGGCCAAGGCGGCGGAAGAGGGTGCGAAGCTGGTGGTGCTGCCCGAGTTCTTTCCCATCATGGGCATGACCGAACAGGACAAGATCAAGGTGCGCGAGCAGCCCGGACAGGGGCCGATCCAGTCTTTCCTCAGCGAGACCGCGAAGAAGCACAAGATCTGGCTGATGGGTTCGCTGCCGCTGGTGGCGAATGCGCCGGACAAGGTGCGCAACAGCCTGCTGGTGTATGACGAGACCGGCGCGCAGGTCGCACGCTACGACAAGATCCACCTATTCAATTTGACACTGGGCAACGAGAGCTACAACGAGGCGCAGACCATCGAAGCCGGCGACAAGGTGGTGGTCATCGACAGCCCGTTCGGCCGTATCGGCCTCGCCATCTGCTACGACCTGCGCTTCCCCGAGCTGTTCCGCGCCATGAAGGACGTCGACATCATCGTGCTGCCATCGGCCTTCACCGCCACCACCGGCAAGGTGCACTGGGAGCCGCTGATCCGCGCGCGCGCCATCGAGCACCTGGCTTACGTCATCGCGGCGGCACAGGGCGGCTACCACGTGAGCGGGCGCGAGACGCACGGCCACAGCATGATCGTCGATCCCTGGGGGCGCATCGTGGACGAATTGCAGCGCGGTTCCGGCGTGGTGTATGGCGACATCAACGCCTCCTACCAGAAGAGCCTGCGCAACAGCCTGCCCGCGCTGACCCACCGCACCATCGCCTGCACCTGCTGCGACAAGAAGGCATGAGCGCCTCCGCCCTGCAACTCGCCGAACACACCCTGCTCGATGCGCACGGCCTGAAGGTCGGCCAGTTGCAGCAGGTGTTCGGCACCTTGCTGGCGCACCGCATCGATTACGCCGACCTGTATTTCCAGTACAGCCGCAGCGAGAGCTGGTCACTTGAGGAGGGGATCGTCAAGTCCGGCAGTTTCAACATCGACCAGGGGGTGGGCGTGCGCGCCGTCTCCGGCGACAAGACCGCCTTCGCCTATTCCGACGACATCACGCTCGCCGCCTTGCAGGAAGCTGCCCTGGCCACTCGTGCCATCGCGCGCCAGGGCGGCAGGCAGCACGCGCCCGTGCTGCACCGCAGCAAGGCGCACCGCCTCTACCTGCCGCACGATCCCATCGCCACGCTGGATGCCGATGCCAAGGTCGCGCTGCTGGAGAAACTGGAACGCATGGCGCGCGCGCTCGACCCGCGCGTGACGCAGGTGATGGCCAATCTCTCCGGCGAATACGACGTGGTGCTGGTGGCGCGCAACGACGGTTTGTTGAATGCCGACATCCGCCCGCTGGTGCGCCTGTCGCTGCAGGTCATCGTGGAAGCCAACGGCCGCCGCGAGCAGGGTTCCGCCGGCGGCGGCGGGCGTTTCGGCTACGACTATTTCAGCGACGACGTGCTGCAGGGTTACGCGCGGGAGGCGGTGCACCAGGCCGTGGTCAATCTCGATGCGCGACCCGCACCGGCCGGCAACATGACGGTGGTGCTGGGATCGGGCTGGCCCGGCATCCTGTTGCACGAGGCGGTCGGTCACGGTCTCGAAGGCGATTTCAACCGCAAGGGCAGTTCGGCGTTCTCCGGCCGTGTCGGCCAGCGCGTCGCGGCCAAGGGCGTCACCGTGGTGGACGACGGCACCCTCAAGAACCGGCGCGGTTCGCTCAATATGGACGATGAAGGCAATCCCACGCAGCGCACCGTGCTGATCGAGGACGGCATCCTGCGCGGTTACCTGCAGGACAGCATGAACGCGCGCCTGATGAAAGTGCCGGTCACCGGCAACGCACGGCGCGAATCGTTTGCCCACCTGCCCATCCCGCGCATGACCAACACCATGATGCTGGCCGGCGACAAGACGCCGGAAGAGATCATCACCTCGGTCAAGCACGGCATCTATGCGGTCAACTTCGGCGGCGGCCAGGTGGACATCACCAGCGGCAAGTTCGTGTTCTCCACCACCGAGGCCTACCTGATCGAGGATGGCAAGGTCGCCTATCCGGTGAAGGGGGCGACGCTGATCGGCAACGGTCCGGATGCGCTGA
>JBBIGX010000247.1:0-2512 GCA_037447315.1 Gallionellaceae bacterium
TGCAGCAGGCACCCGGCCAATGCTGCAGTCTGGTCACGGCGCTGGGCGAACTGTTGCAGCCACCTGAACTGCTGGTGCTGGTCGGCGCAGAAAAAGAGACAGCCGCCTGGCGGGCGGCTGTCTCGGAGAACTATGCACCGCAGCGCATGGTGCTCGCGCTGCGCGGTGATGAAGGTGGTCTGCCTGAGCCACTGACCAAGCCGGCGCGGAGCCACACCACCGCATGGCTGTGTCGCGGCACACAGTGTCTGCCGCCGATCGACGATCTCGACGCGTTGCGCGCCGAATTAGCGTAACGTCACGCCGCCGCTATCCGCCCCGAACCCGGGGAAGGCGCTCGCCACGCCTGCGCCCAGCTTCTTCGCCAGACGGTCAGCGATGTTCTCGCGTGCCGTGTAATCCACCACAGTCTCGGCCTTGATGATGTCGCGCGCCACGCTGTCCACGCTGCCGATGCCATCGGCCAGCCCCAGCGCAACGGCCTTGTCGCCGGTCCAGAACAGACCGCTGAACATCTCCGGCGTTTCCTTCAGGCGCTTGCCGCGCCCCTGCTTCACCACGTCGATGAACTGCCGGTGGATGTCATCCAGCAGTGTCTGGGTGAAGGCCTCATGCTTCGGATTGCGCGGCGAGAACGGGTCCATGAACGCCTTGTTCTCGCCCGCCGTCATCAGGCGACGCTCCACCCCCAGCTTCTTCATCGCCTCGGTGAAACCGAAACCGTCCATCAGCACGCCGATGGAGCCGACGATACTCGCCTTGTTCACATAGATGTTGTCTGCCGCTGCCGCGATGTAATAGCCGCCCGAGGCGCACATATCCTCCACCACCACATGCAGCGGGATCTCGGGATGCAGCGCGCGCAGGCGCCGGATCTCGTCGTTCACCAGCCCGGCCTGCACCGGACTGCCGCCGGGGCTGTTGCAGCGCAGCACGATGCCCGCCGTCTTCTTGTCCTCGAACGCATCCTGCAGGCTGGCGATCAGATTGTCGGCGTTCGCCATGCTGTCGGCCGAGATCACGCCGTTCACATCCACCAGCGCGGTATGCTTTTCACCCACTATGCCGTCACCCGTACCGCCAGCCAGGTCGGCCAGCATCAGCAACAGGAAAGTGATGTAGGCAAAGGTCAGCAGCTTGAAGAATATCCCCCAGCGCCGTGCACGACGCTGCTCCTGGATGGCGGACATCGCCAGCTTCTCCAGCACCCCGCGTTCCCAGTTACCTATCTGATCGGACATATCGTTCTCCTTGAAGATGCGTTCACGCGTTGGCCTGCAGCCATACGCGCAATTGATGGAAATCGTCCAGCAGCGCGCGCGGGTTCAAAGCGCGCAACTGGTCTTCGGGATGCGCGCCGTGCGTCACGCCCACCGCATCCACTCCGGCGTTGATCGCCATCTGCAGGTCATGCGTGGTGTCGCCCACCATCAGCACCTGCTCCGGCTGCATGCCCAGCTCATCCATGAGCTCCAGCAGCATCGCCGGATGCGGCTTGGAAAAAGTCTCGTCTGCCGTGCGCGAGGCATGGAAATAACGGCGCATGCCGCTGCTGTCCAGCACACGGTCCAGCCCCTTGCGGCTCTTGCCGGTCGCCACGGCCAGTGCATATCCGCCCTCGTGCAGTTCCTCGATGGTCTCCTGTGCGCCGGCGAACAGCGGGATGCTCTGGTCCTGCGCGAGAAAGTAATGGCGGTAACGGTCGGCCAGCGGTTCGTACATGTGTTCCGGCGCATCCGGCACCGCGTGTTGCAACGCCTGCGCCAGCCCCATGCCGATCACATGTCGCGCATCCTCGTCGCTCGGCACTGGCAGCCCCAGGTCGCGGCAGGCGGACTGGATCGAGGTCGCGATCACCGCCGTGGAATCCATCACCGTGCCGTCCCAGTCGAACACGATGAGTTCGTATCGTTTGCTCATCTTTGCATCCAAAAATCGAGGTGCGGATTCTACCACCAGACTCGCCCCCCACCCCGGATAATGCGCGCCCCGTCCGCAAGGACTGCCCTGAGCCTCCACCCCATCCGTGATTTGTGCGCCGTCGCTGTCTGCGCCATCACCGCCACGCTGGAAGCGCACCGGCGCGACCTCGACCTGTTCGGCGTGGCCGTGATCGCGGTCATCGCCGGTATCGGCGGCGGCACCGTGCGCGATGTCCTGCTCGGCCGCCTGCCGGTGTACTGGGTGCACGACCCGGTCTATGTGGTGGTCGGCATCGTCGCCGCCATCGCCACCTTCTACCTCGGGCGCAGGCTGCCCATCCCGCGCAATTTCTTCCTGCTGCCGGATGCCATCGGCCTCGCCCTGTTCACCGTCATCGGCACCAGCGTCGCCATGAGCCTGCAAGTGCACTGGTTCATCGCCGCGCTGATGGGCGTCATCACCGGCGTATTCGGCGGCGTCATCCGCGACATCCTGTGTTTTTTTTTTAATGTTATGTTGAGCACCGAGATCTACTCCACCGCCTCGCTGCTCGGCGCGCTGCTGCTGATCGCCCTGGACAAGCTCGGCC
>JBBIGX010000248.1:0-2505 GCA_037447315.1 Gallionellaceae bacterium
ACCGACCAGACCAGCCAACCTCAGGACGACAACCAGATCATTGCCGAACGCCGTGCCAAACTGAAGGCACTTCGCGAAAAGGGCGTGGCTTTCCCCAACGATTTCGAGCGCAAGCACTTGGCCGCCGATCTGCATGCCGCCTTTGGTAAAAAGACGCACGATGAGCTGGAAAGCGAGCCCATCCACGTCGCGGTGGCCGGTCGCATGATGCTGAAGCGCGTGATGGGCAAGGCCAGTTTCGCCACCGTGCAGGACGCCAGTGGCCGCATCCAGCTCTTCGTCAGTAATGACAACACGGGAGAAGCCGCGCATGCCGAATTCAAGCATTACGACCTCGGGGACATCCTCGGCGCAGAAGGCGTGCTGTTCAAGACCAAGACCGGCGAGCTGTCGGTGCGTGTGACCAAGATCCGCCTGCTGACCAAGGCGCTGCGCCCGCTGCCGGAGAAGTTCCACGGTCTGACCGACCAGGAGCAAAAATACCGCCAGCGCTATGTCGATCTGATCACCAACGAGGAGACACGCAAGACCTTCCTGATCCGCTCCAGGATCATCCAGGCCATTCGCGAGTTCTTCGCGCGCCACGATTATCTCGAAGTCGAGACGCCGATGTTGCACCCCATCCCCGGTGGCGCTTCGGCCAAGCCTTTCATCACTCACCATAATGCGCTCGACATGGAGATGTACCTGCGCATCGCACCGGAGCTGTACCTGAAGCGGCTGGTGGTGGGCGGTTTCGAGAAGGTGTTCGAGATCAACCGCAATTTCCGCAACGAGGGACTCTCGACACGCCACAACCCCGAATTCACCATGATCGAGTTCTACGAGGCCTATCGCGACTACAAGTACCTGATGGACTTCACCGAGCGCCTGTTCGCCGAGGTGGCGCGCAAGGTGCTGGGGACGACCGTCATCCGCTACCAGGGCAAGGAACTCGATCTGGGCAAACCGTTCCACCGTCTGACCATGGTGCAGGCGATCCAGAAGTACCATCCGCAATTCACCGATGCACAACTGAACGACCGCGAATTCCTGATCAGCGAATTGCAAGACCTGAAAGCCAAATACAAGCCGGAAGACGGCATCGGTGGCCTGCAATTGTCCTTGTTCGAGGAACTGTCCGAACACCTGCTGTTCGAACCGACTTTCATCGTCGATTATCCGGTCGAGACCTCACCGCTGGCGCGCGCCTCGGACAGCCGTCCCGGCATCACCGAGCGCTTTGAGCTGTTCATCGTCGGCCGCGAGATTGCCAACGGTTTCTCAGAGCTGAACGATCCCGAGGACCAGGAACGCCGCTTCGACGCCCAGGTCGCCGCCAAGGAAGCTGGCGACGAGGAGGCGATGTTCAAGGACGCCGACTACATCCGCGCGCTGGAATACGGCCTGCCGCCGACCGCTGGCGAAGGCATCGGCATCGACCGCTTGGTGATGCTGCTGACCGATGCCGCGAGCATCCGCGACGTCATCCTGTTCCCGCACATGCGGCCGGAGTAGACCCGCGTCTTATGCCGACCAGCGCCGAGACCCGCAACAGCCTGCTCGAACGCTATCCCCTGCTGAACGAGCTGGCAGCCGAGCGATTCGCCGAGCTGTTCGCGCACTCGGGGATGATGCGCCTGCCGGCGGGCACGATGATCTTCGACGAGAACCAGCCCTGCCAGGGATTTCCGTTGCTGCTGTCGGGCTGCGTGCGCGTGATCAAGGCTGCGCCGAACGGACGCGAGCTGCAACTTTATCGGGTGGGTGCCGGTGAGAGTTGCATCCTCACCAGCAGTTGCCTGCTCGGACATTCCACTTACCGCGCACGCGGCATCGTGGAGCAGGAAGTGGAGATGGTCGTGCTGCCGCCCGCCGCGTTCCGTACCCTGATGGCGGAGTGTGCGCCGTTCCGCGATTACATCTTCAATCTCTTTGCAGAGCGACTCACCGACCTGATGGAACTGGTCTCGGCCGTCGCCTTCCAGAAACTCGACCAGCGTCTGGCGGCCCTGCTGGTCAACCGCCCCAGCCCACTGCATGCCACCCACCAGGCGCTGGCCGACGAACTGGGCAGCGCCCGCGAGATGGTCAGCCGCCTGCTCAAGGGCTTTGCCGACCAGGGCTGGGTCAGGCTCGGGCGGGAACAGATCGAGGTGATCGATCCCACGGCCCTGCTGCGGCTGGCAAACCACTGATCACTTGCCTTTCAACAGAAAGGAGATCAACGAACGCAATTGGGCCGGGCGCACCGGTTTGTGCAGCAGATACAGACCTTTGTCCGCAACCTGCTTCAACACCTCCGGCGAGGTGTCCCCGCTTACCAGGATGAAGGCCGGCTTCTGCGCCTGACGCGCATAGAGATAGTCCGCAAGTTCCATCCCGTTGCCGTCCGGCAGGCGGTAATCGCAGATCACCAGGTCGAAACGTTCCTGCCCGAAACCCCGCCTGACCTCATCCAGATTGCCCGCCATCTCGACCTGGGCACCCCAGGCTTCGATCAATCCGGCAGTACCCAGGCGCACC
>JBBIGX010000249.1:0-2469 GCA_037447315.1 Gallionellaceae bacterium
AGCAAAGCGGTTATGCAGGGGATTGCATATCCGTAGAGCCCAGTTCGACTCTGGGTCGCGCCTCCACTCCCCTCTCGGTTTATTCGGCGCCCATCTGGTTCAGCAGCAGTGCTGCCGTCTGTTCCAGCAGCGCGACATCGAGCACGCCGATGCATTGTTCCGCAACATCGATCCCGGCCAGCACGCTGGGGCGTTCTTCCTCGGTGATCTCCCATACCTCTGTCGCATCGCCGCGTGCGCGGACGGCTGACAGCGTAGCGATGGCCGCATCCAGCGTGGCGACCGCCTCCGGTATCCGGGTGTTCTTCTGGACCAGCGCGGTGCGCACGACGGAGATGGCCGCAGCCAGGCGACCGAAGGCGGTCACGCTGAAACGGCCTTCGCAGGCCGCCTGATACGGAAGATGCATGTCCATCGCGTAGAGATCCTTGAGTCCTTGCGTGACCGGGACGCGCAGGTTGGTGGGCTTCTTGCTCATTGTGGTGTGGCCTTTCCGTATATCAATCGACTCTCCTCAACGCCGTTTCCAGCATCTCTTCCGGACCACGAAGCGGGCCCATGATCTTCGGAACGCAGCCAGGCGTTCCGCGCGGTCACGTTCCATCCAGCCGCGAATGAGCGCGAGTGTATCGCGCTGCGCGGCATTGTCCAGTTCATTCAGCAGTCGATGCGCCACGGCGAGGTCGTTGAGAACGCCGAGGATGTCCTGCAGGTCGGCCAGGCGGTCCAGATAGGCATCGCACCGGCCCTGCGACAGGCTGCCGAACATCTCCAGCGCGTAACGCAGCTTCTTGCAGGCGATGCGCAGGGTGTGCAGGTGCTGCGCATCGTCCACGGACAGGTTGGTCCCTGCCGCATACACTTGCCGATGGCGCTTGTCCAGCATCCGCAGGGCGAAGCGCTCGACCGGGTCGGCTGGTACAGCCTCCCGCCTCGCATGCATCCATGCGCCGAAACGCAACAGCAAGCGCTGCAGGTCGGAAGAAGCGAGGATCGATTCCACCGAGGTGTGCAGCCCGCCGCGTGCAGCCTCGCTGGCACGCAACACTTCGCGCAGACCTTCGTGTTCCGGCAGGCGGTTGCAGATCGGTGCCAGCGTCTGGGTAACGAACACATCCCATTCGCGTGCGCGGCCGAGCGCTGTGCACAGGTCGGCGACCTGCCGGTGCAGCGCTTCTAGTTCCGCATCCACATAGAGTTTCTGCGCCATGGCCAGCACTACGCGCAATTTTCGCAAGCCGACGCGCACCTGATGCAGGTATTCCTCGTCCAGTTTCAACAGGGCGCCGGGGATGTTGGACTGGATGTGCGCCAGGCAGGAGGCGATCAGGCTGTCCAGCGCACGGTGCATGTCCTGCGACGGACTCAGCACGGGGAAGTGTCCTTTGCTGGCCTCCGGCCGGTTGGCGGAGAACAGCAGGTAGCCGTATTCGGCCTTGCTGGTGTGTTCGACTTGCATCGGCACGATATCCAGCAAGGCCAGTGCCAGCCGGAACAGTTGCTGCGGCCCCCCCGATCTCAGTTCTAGCTCGATCTCCGAGATCGGGAAGACGCTTTCCCCGGCACGTATCTCGCCGCTGTCGATGCACAGTTCGATCAGCGCCCCCTCGAACGCCAGCAGCCGCATGTTGCGGGTGAAATCGGTGACGAACACCGGTTGCAGGCGTTTGTGCACACCGCGCGGCAGTTTTCCGCCCAAGGTCTGGAGTGCCGCAAGGTCGAGCTGTGCGGAAGGAACGGGGCCTTCCCATTCGTTGCGTTGATGCAGTCCGGCACTGACCTGCCCGCCTCCTTTCAGGGTCTGCACCCAGCGCGTACCGGCACGGCGCAGCCGCAGGGCCATGGCGTGGCGCCGCAAGGACTGGTCCGGCGTGTCGAAATAGATGCTGTACAGCTTCTGTGTGCGAGCGCGCCCCTCGGCGCAAGCACGAAGCAACGAATGCCGCTTGAGCCGTGGCAGATGCTCGGGGGCGATGCGCAGCTTGAGTTCGGTCTCGATGCTCATATGGCCTCCCCCGCCGCATGGCCGGAAGCCCATGCCCAGTGGAAGTTGTAGCCGCCGAGCTGCCCGGTGACATCAAGCACCTCGCCGATGAAATACAGTCCTGGCACGCTCTGGCATTCCATGGTGCGCGACGACAGCGCGCGCGTATCCACGCCGCCACAGGTTACCTCGGCCTTGGCGTAGCCCAGCGTGCCGGTGGGCGTGATTCGCCAATCCTTGATGCGCTCGGCCAGTGCGGCCAGTGCCTGGCGGGGAAACTGGTCGAGTGGCTTGTTCTCGCTCCACTGTGTGGCGATGATCTCGGCCAGCCGTTTCGGCAGATACTGCGCCAGGAAATTTCCCAGCAGCATCCGGCTGGCGTGTTGTTCGATGAACAGCTCATGCAGGTCGACATCGGGCAGCAGGTCGATGGAGAGTGGCTGCACGTGCTCCCAGTAGGAAGAGATTTGAAGGATGGCGGGACC
>JBBIGX010000250.1:0-2448 GCA_037447315.1 Gallionellaceae bacterium
CGGTACGCTGGCGGCGATGCAGTGCTTCCTTGCGCACCGGGTCGACGTCGCCATCCTTGAAGTCGGGCTGGGCGGCCGGCTGGATGCGGTGAACGTGTTCGATGCCGATGTGGCCGTGGTGACCAGCGTGGACATCGATCACACCGATTATCTGGGCGAGACGCGGGAGCAGATCGCGCTGGAGAAGGCGGGTATCTTCCGTCGCGGAAAAGTGGCCATCTGTGCCGATGGTGATGTGCCGCAGGCCTTGCGCGCCCATGCGCAGGCCATCGGTGCCGAGCTGTGGTGCATCGGTAGCGAGTTCGGGTTTTCCGCACATCCGATGCAATGGGACTATCGCGGTCGGTCGGCGCGCAACGCCTTGCCGTTTCCGGCCTTGCGCGGCGCGTTCCAGTTGCATAACGCCAGCGCCGTGCTGGCCGCACTGGACGCCTTGCAGGAATGCCTGCCGGTGAGTATGGAAGCCGTGCGGCGCGGACTGGTGGAGGTCGAGCTGGCCGGGCGATTCCAGTTTGTGCCGGGGCGGCCGCAACTCATCCTGGATGTGGCGCACAACCCGCATGCGACGCGTTCTCTTGCGCAGAACCTGGCCAGTCTGCCGCCGGCCAGGACTTTCGCGGTGTTCGCCATGCTCAAGGATAAAGACATGGCCGGTGTGGCGCAGGCGCTGGATGCCGAGGTCGATGTCTGGCTGGTTGCGGGCATAGACGCAGCGCGCGGTGCGAGCGCAGTGGAGCTGGTGGGCATGCTGCGGCAGGCGCAAGTCAGGGGAGAAGTGGTAGCGTGCACCTCCATCCCCGACGCCTTGTTTCAGGCCAGCAATCGTGCAGGCGAAAATGATAGAATCGCAGCCCTCGGTTCCTTCTATACGGTGGCGGAAGTGATGCGCTTGCGCGGACTGCACGCTGCCTGACCACACCGGTATCCAAGATGGCGAAACAGATAACGACGGACGAAGAGTTCAAATTGCAGCGGCAGGCGCGTCATCGCCTGATCGGCGCCGTGGCTTTGATGCTGGCGATCGTGATCTTCCTGCCCATGGTGTTCGACAGCGAGCCGGATGTGAACGTCGGCAACATCGAATTGCGCATCCCGAACAAATCGGAAGTGCCGGAATTCCGTCCCGAGACACAAGCTTCCCCGGTCGCCGAGGCGCCCGCCAGCGCGGTATCTGCACTGCCGCCTGTGCCGGCACCGGTTGTCCCGCCACCCGCAAAAGCGCCCGCGCAGGCTGTCCCTGTCGCGCCGGCTGCCGCGCCGGTTCCGCCAAAGCCGGCCGCGCCGGCAAAGGCCGTCACACCTGCCGGCTGGGTGTTGCAGGTCGGCGCCTATTCCAGGGAGGACGCCGCGCACCAGATGCTGGATAACCTGAAGAAGCGCGGCTTTCCGGCTTATATCGAAAAGGTGAACGGCATGTCGCGCGTACGCGTCGGCGGCTATCCATCTCGTGAAGCGGTGGAAAAGGTCAAGCTGAAGCTGGAGGCCATCGGCCTGCATCCGAACGTGATCAGTCCGGAATAAGGTCGCATGACGGTATTCGATATCGCAGTGCTGGTCGTCATCGCATTGTCGGCTTTGCTGGGCTGGTGGCGCGGTTTCATGTACGAGCTCTTTTCACTGCTTGGCTGGATCGCCGCCTATATCGTGGCACGCACCTTCTCCGATCAGGCGCTGCCCTATGTGCCGGAAGCCCTTGGTGCCGAGAGTGTTCGCTCGGCGGCGTCCTTCGCCGTGCTGTTCGTGGCGACGTTGATCGTCTGCGGGATACTGGCCTGGCTGTTGTCCAAGCTGGCAAAGTTCGCCGGGCTGGGCGGGATCGACGGCAAGTTCGGCGCCATGTTCGGCGTGGCGCGTGGTGTGCTGGTGGCGCTGGCGCTGGTCTGGCTGGGTGGCCTGACGCACCTGCCGGAGCAGGCCTGGTGGAAGGACGCGTGGTCCAGCAAGCCCTTGCAGCAGGCGGCTTTGTATCTGCGGGACTACCTGCCGGCGCAGGGTGGTTGAAGACTTATCTCACGGGAACGGGAAACGATATGTGCGGGATACTGGGAATAGTGGCGAACACGCCGGTGAACCAGGTGCTGTATGACGGTTTGCAGGTGTTGCAGCATCGGGGGCAGGATGCCGCCGGCATCGCCACGCTGGAGGACAGGACCTTCCACCTGCACAAGGGCAACGGCTTGGTGCGCGACGTGTTTCGCACGCGCAACATGCGTGCGCTCAAGGGCAACGCGGGCATCGCCCATGTGCGCTATCCCACCGCGGGTTCTGCGGTTGATCATAACGAGGCGCAGCCGTTCTACGTCAATTCCCCGTTCGGTATCACACTCGGCCATAACGGCAACCTCACCAACACTGACGAGTTGCGCCGTGTCATGTACCGGCAGGACCTGCGCCACATCAACACCGGCTCGGATTCCGAAGTGCTGCTCAACGTGCTGGCCCATGAAC
>JBBIGX010000251.1:0-2419 GCA_037447315.1 Gallionellaceae bacterium
CCGTGCGCCTTGCATCTGGCCATCCTCGCTACGTTTTTCAACGGCCTGTTAAGCCTCTTCGTCGATATGCTCAGCAATGCCGCCTTCGAGCAGATTGATCCGGCGGCGATCATCTCCCGTGCGCAATTCCACCGGCACCTTATGGATATTGAGGCGGCGGCACGCCTTGCGCCGCTCCTCCTCCGGCAACTGCCGCTGCGAGCCCTGCTGCTGGCGGGCCTCGGTGCTCAGCGTCACCGAGGTCAGCTCCACCTCCTCATGCACATTTTTCACCCCATGCACGCCGGTCAAGCTTTCCACCGCGCGCGTGGTCGGCGCGGCGGTGGGGGAAAAGATGGTAGGCACGAATCGCATGTTGGTTCCTTTCGCAGCACAGTCACTTGATATATCGGCAAGTTTTCCCGCAGGTTAACACCTGATCCATATTTCCCCATCCCTACTTCGGCGCGACGTCCGGCAGGTTGGGATGCGCGTCGTGCACGACGATGCGCGAAACGTACCACATGCCCAGCAGGTTGGCAGCGATGGCGATGTAGCCGACGGTCTGGTAACCGACGATCTTGCCGGTGGCATCCTGCGTGATGAGGAAGCCGCTGAGGGTGGCGGCGAGGCCCATGGCGAGCGATTGTACGGTGGCGTTGAGCGACATGAAGGTGCCGCGCAGTTTGGGCTGCGCGGCCGAGGAGATGATGGCCATGGCGGGAATGAAACGGCCGGAGACGAGCACGAAGAACAGCGTGGTGAACACCAGCCACAGTGCGAGTGAGGCATGCTGGATGTGGGTCACCGCGAATATCGGCAGCATGGCGGCGAAGGCGACGATGCGATAGATCTGCACTTTGCCCGCGACATCCGCCCAGTGGCCGATGGCGCGCGCGGTGAACAGTGTGGCCGCGCCGCCGGCGAGGTAGATGTAGGCGATGTCGTGCTGACTGATGGCGATGTTGTTCACCGCGTACACGGTGATGTAGGGGATGACGGTGAAACCGGCCAGGATGAGCATGGCGGAGAGCGCCATGGCGCGCCAGTGGTTGGCATCGCGCATCACGGCGAACAGGTCGCTGAACGGATGCGCGCGTTTCTCGCGGCTCAGATGGTGGCGCAGCTCGGGCAGCACACGCGCGGCGACGAACAGGAAGACGGCCACCAGCAGCACGATGAACACGAAGGGCGCGCGCCAGTGGAACATGCTGGCCATCCATAGCGACAGCGGCACACCCACCACGGTGGAGAAGGAGAAGGCCGCCGCCACCGTGCCGCTGGCCTTGGCGCGCCGCGCGTAAGGGATGGTGTCGGCAACAAAGGTCTGCACCAGCGCACCCAGCACGCCGCCGAAGGCACCGGCCAGACCGCGCGCGATCAACAGGGTGGCATAGCCCGGCGCCACGGCGCAGGCCAGCGTGGCGATACCAAATAGCACGAACATCACCAGCAGGAAACGCTTGCGCTCGAAGCGGTCGACAAAAATGGCGGCGAACAGGCCGGACAAGGCGGCGCTGAAACTGTAGGACGCGACCAGCAGGCCGAACTCGTGCGTGGTGATGCCCAGCTCGGTCATCAACAGGGGGCCGAGCGGCATCATCACCATGAAGTCGAGGATATGGCTGAACTGGATGCCCGCGAGCGTAAGCAGCAAGGCGCGTTCGGATTTGATGGGTTGGGTCATTGCGTCTTGTCCAGTCGATCCAGGAACTGCTGCAGTTCAGGCACCAGCGGCGCTTCGATGTACAGCGGCTCGCCGGTGAGCGGGTGTTTGAACGCGATGCTGTGCGCGTGCAGGAACATGCGTTTCAGCCCTTGCTTCATCAGTTCCTTGTTGCGCGCGAAGTCGCCGTATTTGTCGTCGCCCGCGATGGGATAGCCGAGGTGCGACAGGTGCACGCGGATCTGGTGGGTGCGGCCGGTCTTGAGTTCGGCTTCCAGCAGACTGAAGCCGGGCCAGTTCTGCTTCAGGTTGAAGATGGTGTGCGCCTGTTGTCCGTCCTCGCGCACCATCACGCGTTTTTCGCCCTGCGGGGTGTCGAACTTGTGCAGCGGCAGCTTCACGTGCCGGCGCGCGTTGTGCCAGTCGCCCAGCACCAGCGCGAAATAGCGTTTGTCGCTGTTGCCCTCGCGCATCATTTCGTGCAGGCCGGTGAGCGCGGAACGCTTTTTGGCGATGAGCAGCACGCCAGAGGTCTCGCGGTCCAGCCGGTGCACCAGTTCGAGGAACTTGGCCTCGGGCCGCGCGCGGCGCAGTTGTTCGATGACGCCGAAGCTGACCCCGCTGCCACCATGGACAGCGGTGCCGGCCGGTTTGTCCACCGCCAGCAGGGCATCGTCCTCATAAAGAATCGGGAATTCGACGGGAGGGACGAACTCGTCCTGCGGACGTTCCGCCACGCGGATGGGCGGGATGCGGATGAGGTCGCCTTCCTGC
>JBBIGX010000252.1:0-2345 GCA_037447315.1 Gallionellaceae bacterium
GGCAGAGCCTGCATGACCAGATCCAGGTGATCCTGACGGATGCCGAGATGCCGGCGATGGACGGCTATGTGCTGACGCAGTACATCAAGAACGACCGGCGTTTCGACGGCATCCCGGTAGTGATGCATTCCTCGCTGTCGTCGGATGCCAACCGGGCCATGGGCAAGCGCGTCGGCGTCGATTATTACGTGCCGAAGTTCGATTCCATGGTGCTGTCCTCGACCCTGCGTCCGCTGCTGACATGAGAAGTTGCAAGAAAGGTGTATTGAGGAGAACGAGATGGGCATAGAGAACACAAAATTCCTGGTAGTGGACGATTTTTCGACGATGCGCCGCATCGTGCGCAACCTGCTCAAGGAACTGGGCTTCGTCAACGTGCAGGAAGCCGAGGACGGGGTGGATGCACTGAACAAGCTGCGCAGCGAGCCGTTCGATTTCGTGGTGTCCGACTGGAACATGCCGAACATGACGGGTATCGAGCTGCTGCGTGCGATCCGCGCCGATGCCAACCTCAAGACCCTGCCGGTGCTGATGGTGACGGCGGAGGCAAAGAAGGAGAACATCATCGCAGCGGCACAGGCAGGGGCTTCGGGCTATGTGGTCAAGCCGTTCACCGCAGCGACGCTGGATGAGAAATTGAAGAAGATATTCGCGGCGAATCCGCATCTGAACAAGTGAGGTGAATCATGGCAAACCCGGCAAATGAGGATTCCGACGATCTCGAAGCGCTGTTCGACAGCATCATTGCGGCCAACAAGGCTGAAGGCAAGCCGCCGGCTGCCGCCAAGGTGATCCAGCTGAATGCGGAGGCGGAGCCTGCGAAGGTCATCAACCAGGTGGGGCAGATGGCGCGCAAGTTGCACGACACGCTGCGCGAGCTCGGCCTGCACAAGGAGATCGAGAAGGCGGCTTCCGCCATCCCCGATGCGCGTGACCGCCTGAATTATGTGGCCACCCTCACGCAGCAGGCTGCAGAGCGTGTGCTGAATGCCACCGAGGCGGCGCAGCCAAGGGTCGAGAAGCTGGGGGACGAATCGCACCGACTGGCGGCGCAATGGGATCTGCTGTTCCAGAAGAAGCTGGACGTGCAGCAGTTCAAGGATCTGGTCACGCAGACCCATGCCTTCCTGCACGAGATGCCGAAGCAGGGCAAGGAGATCAATGCCTACCTGATGGAAATCATGATGGCGCAGGATTTCCAGGACCTGACCGGGCAGGTGATCAAGAAGATCATCCAGCTGACGCAAGAGATGGAGCAGCAACTGATCGCGCTGCTGCTGGAGAACGCACCACCCGCAGTGCGCGCCGAGAACGCCGGCCTGTTGAACGGTCCGATCATCAATGCAGCAGGGCGCGACGACGTGGTCACCAGCCAGGATCAGGTGGACGACTTGCTGGAAAGCCTGGGGTTCTGAATCGGTAGCGGGCAACGGCTGCTGGTACTGAGTGCGGATCGGGGAGACGGACATGAACGATTTCGTGGGAATGGAAGACATGCTGAGCGACTTCCTGATGGAGGCCGGCGACATGCTGGGTGATGTGGACAGCAAGCTGATGGAGCTGGAGAAGGATCCGGACAACAGCGGGTTGCTGAACGAGATCTTCCGTGGTTTCCATACCATCAAGGGCGGCGCCGGCTTCCTCAATGCCACCGAACTGGTGACCTTGTGCCACCTGACCGAGAACCTGTTCGACAAGTTGCGCAACAAGGAGCTGATGTTGTCGGCCGAGCTGATGGATGTGATCTTCGCTGCCACGGCGGAGGTGCGCCACATGTTCACCGTTTTGCAGCAGAGCCAGCAGCCGCCGGCGGCACCGCCCGATATCATCGCGGCACTGAAGGAGGCGCTGGAAGGCAAGGCGGTGTCTGCGGTGAAGAAATCGGCGCCGGCCGCCGCCGAGCCCAAACCGACACTGCCCGAGATTCAGGCTGACAACATCGACTGGGCAGCGCTGCACAAGGCGCTGGTCGGCAACGACATCGTGGAGCAGGTCGGCGCCAAGCGCGATCCGGAAGCGGTCAAGCAGGCGATCAACGAGGAGGAATCCACGCGCAAGGCATTCGGCCGCCGCTCCACCGATGTGCCCGGCGCCACCGTTGGCCGTCGCGCGGGCGACATGCCGGCGAGCGAAGCCAAGGAGACCACCATCCGCGTGGACACCGAGCGCCTGGACCAGGTGCTCAACCTGTCCGGCGAGATCGGTCTGACCAAGAACCGTTTGACGCATCTGCGTTCCGACATCCTCAGCGGGCGCAGAGATGCCGATGTGATGCGCGACCTGGACCAGGCCGTGTCGCAACTCGACATGCTGGTGGTCAACCTGCAGAACGCGGTGATGAAGAC
>JBBIGX010000253.1:0-2342 GCA_037447315.1 Gallionellaceae bacterium
GGTCATCCTCGATCTGCTGGTCGGCAACCGCCCGCTGGCTCAGGGAACGGTGCTGAACGCGGGCGACTTCAGCCTGCAACGCGGCGAACTGGACCATCCCGGCACCCTCACCCAACCGGAACAGGCTATCGGCAAGACACTCCGGTTCGCCATCGGCGCCGGGCAGGTGCTGCGCCAGGACATGCTGCGCGCCCCGCTGCTGATCCGCCAGGGGCAGAACGTCACCCTGCGCGCGCGCGGCAACGGTTTCACCGTCAGCCGGGAAGGACAAGCCATGAACGACGCTGCGGAAGGTGAGCTGGTACGCATCCGCACCGCCTCACGGCAGGTCGTCACCGGCCACGCCCTGGCCGACGGCTCGGTCGAGGTACGGCCATGATTCAAAAGGCAGAAATAAATATTTCGATGATGTGCTAAAGTTTTCCCGGTTCGATCCGATAGATCAGCCAATCGAACCAGAACAGTTGGAGTCCCGCCATGAAGATCGACAACAGCAAACCCGTCACCGGCAACGTAGGTAACACCAGCAGCCGCAAGCCGGCCGCCAAGACCGGCAGCCGCCCCGCTGCGTCCGGCAATGAAGGCACCAGCGTCCACCTGGGCACCTCCACCGCCCAGATGCGCGCGCTGGAGAGCAGCGTCGCCAGCGCCTCCGTGGTCGATCCCAAGAAGGTCGCCGAGATCAAGCAGGCCATCAGCGAAGGCCGCTTCCAGGTCAATGCCGGCGCGGTCGCCGACGGCCTGCTCAAGACCGTGAACGACCTCATCGCCGCGAGCCAGCGTTGACCGCCGTCGAGATACAGACCCGTCTCAAGGAAGAATGCGCCGCGCTGCAGGCCTTCATCGCCCTGCTCGAACGCGAACAGCAGATCCTGCTGGCCCCCGACACCGAGCCCCTGCTCGACCTTTCACATGAAAAGACCCGCGCCGCCGACGCGCTCAGCGCGCGGGTCCAGCAGCGCAGCCAGTACCTGCCCGCACAACCCGGCAAGACCGCCGAATGGCTGCGCCAGCACGCCGCCCTCGCGCTCGACGTCTGGCAGGACATCCAGCGCCTCGGCGCGCAGGCACAGCAGTTGAACAAGACCAATGGCGAACTGATCCAGGTGCGCATGCGCTACAACCAGCAAGCGTTGCAAGCCCTGCTCGGCGCCTCGGAACAGACCGCCGGCCTGTATGGCCCCAAGGGCAAGACCAACCTGCCCACCAGCGGCCGCCCCCTCGGCAGCGGTTAGCACGCGCATTCCCGGTGCTGTACTTGCGCCGGATACCACTCCAGCGCTGCTCCAGCCCCTCGTTCCAATGACCTGTCTCGCCCCCGACTGCTGGGGCTATGGCATCACCCCTGACCGCGCCAGCGTATCCTGCCGGTAGAACTGCGCCAGCAAGCCGTACACCCCGGGATAGTCCGCCTGCAGCACACCCGGTGCCTCGAAGAAATATTCCGACAGCACCGCGAAGAACTCCGCCGGACTCTCCGACGCATAAGGATCGATCTGCGTCTCCTCACCGCCGTCCACACGACGGCAGAAATCGTCATAGGCCGCCTGCCACACCGCCGCCCAACGCCGCGCATCCATGCCCGCATGCAACGGAGGCCGGCCGTTCGCACTGCCATTGCGCATATCCAGCTTGTGCGCGAACTCGTGGATCACCACATTGAACCCCTCGCCCCGCCCGGACCATTCCACATCCTGCCAGGACAGCACCAGCGGCCCGCCCGCCATCGCCTCGCCGCTGCGCACATGGCGCACCTGATGCACCACGCCCGACTCATCCATCTGCTCGCCCTCGAACGCATATTCGCCGGGATACACCACCACCTCGCGCCAGTCGCCATACGCCGAGATATCCAGGTTCAACACCGGCAACGCCGCATGCGCCGCAATCTATGTCGCCATCGCCGCATCCACCTCCAGTCCGCCCGCGCCAGAAAACGCCTTGTCCGCCAGCAGACCCTGCGCCAGCGCATGCAGACGCGACTGCTCCTCCGCACCCAGCCCCTCGAACACAGGCAACGCCAGCGCCGCGCACCACGCCGATTCATCCAGCGCAAACGCCCCGCGCCCGCTGACGAACAGGCTGGCAAGCAGGTCGAGCGGGTTCAGTTTTGTATCGCGTTCTTGCATAGCATTTTTGGCCTCATTTGAAAAAATCCAAAGGGTGGATATGATGTCTTGGTCGGCAGCATGCTAACTGTCAGCTTTGTGCTCCGAACTCAAGGGGGTGCGTTCTCCTGACCTGCTTCGGTATCTTCATCATCTTCCTTTCCAATGTGACTGCAATTTTGGCTCTTTTGAATTTCGAGTGGGTTAAGCGGCATGGGGGTTGATGTTGCTGAA
>JBBIGX010000254.1:0-2309 GCA_037447315.1 Gallionellaceae bacterium
GTGCCTGTCCCGGCGGTGGTGTTGTTGAGATGCTGGCCGGAGATGCGAATGTTAGTGCCAAAACGGGCAAAGGCCCGGCCGGCCGCGGTCTTGGCCATCAGATTGCGGGTGCTGTAATAGGAGAACCAGTTGGCGATCGCGTCGAATGCCGTATATGACGGCCTCTGCGGCGAAGTGAGCACTTCCAGAAAACCAGAGCCCGGCATTTGCCAGCCGGCGAACGGTGACAGGCTGGCATAGACGATCATCAGCGCATAACCGGCCAGCAGATAGCGGCGCAGCAGGGAACGGTCATGCGGCAGCCCACTCATGGCCGATCCCCGATAAAAAAGGTCTGACTCATACTTATTGACTCATGCCGGGGGGTGGGGAAAAATACGGCCCGCTACATACGACAACTATTCGATACACGATATCGAAACCGGAGGAGATTATGGCATACCTGCACTGGTCCAGTGAGCTGGACACAGGGATAGAGATCATCGACCAACAGCATCGGCGCATCGTCGATCTGATCAATGAACTGAGCACCGCGAACGAGTCTGGCGACCCCAAGGTCATCAACCATGTGCTGGGTGAGCTGGTCGACTACACCCTGTCGCACTTCAGCTTCGAAGAAGAGCTGCAGGAGAAGGCGAACTACCCGTTCTACAAAGCCCACAAGCGCGTACACGAGATCTTCACCAAGCGCGTCGCCGAGTTCCAGCAGCGCGCAAACAACGGCGAGAACGTCGCCCCCGAACTGCTGACCATGCTCAAGATCTGGCTGGTCAACCACATCAAGGGCGACGACGCGGACTACGTCGAGGCTGTCGTGCAATCGCTCGGGGTCGAGATAAAAAAATCCGAGCCGACCGGCGGCTGGCTGGGCAGCGCACTCAAGAAATTCTTCGGCTGAACCCGCCCGATGTCCCGCATCCTCTGGTCAGATCGTCTCGCTACCGGCATCGATTCCATCGACGCCCAGCACCAGCGCATCATTGACCTGCTCAACGCGCTGCAGGACCGGATCGAGCACGGCGAGCTCGAGCTCGCGCGTGACGTGCTGCGCGAACTGGTCGAATACAAGGTCTATCACTGCGCCCATGAAGAAGACCTGCTAAAGCGCACCGGCTACCCCCTGCACAAGCAGCACAAACGCACGCATGCCGCCTTCCTCAAACAGTGCGCCGCCTTCCACCAGCAGGCCGGGATCGACGAACGCGCCATGCGCAAAGCCCTCACCTTCCTCAAAGGCTGGATGCTCAAACACATCCGCGGCGAAGACATCGACTATGCAAACTATGTTGTCACCTACGCCCGCAACGATGGTCTGCACAGCACATCCGGTCTGCCCTGGCACCGACGCATCCTGAACCGTTTCCTGCCCAGCCGCGGCGAATAAGGTCGCGCCTCAGTCTAATTGCCCTACCCGCTTCGCGATCACCGCAGGCAACTGCTGCGGCGCCTTGATACGCAGCTGCTTGTTCACGTTGTACATCCCGAACACCACCGTGATCGCCCCCTCGGACACCCCGAAGCGCCCCGCCAGATAACGCACCAGATGCGCCGTCGCCCGCCCGCGCACCGGCTGCTCCGCCACATGCACCTCAAGCTGATGGCCGATCACCTTGCCGATGCGCGTCTGCTTCGCGCGCGGGCGACCGAGGATGTTCAACACCAGCGTGTCGCCTTCCCACCAGCAAAACGGTTGCATCAGCACTCCTGTAAAATCGGACTATGAATACCAAACGTCCACCGCTGGAGGGTATCACCCTTGAGATGATCGTCACGCAACTATCCGAAAAGCTCGGCTGGAAAGCGATGGGGGAAGCCATCCCCATCCGCTGCTTCACGCACGCCCCCAGCGTCAAATCCAGTTTGAATTTCCTGCGCAGGACGCCTTGGGCCAGGGCAAAAGTGGAGGCGCTGTATTTGCAGTCACTTTAATCAAAGGAATCTCTGATTAAGTCCCACCCGATTTTGTATCATGGGATCCTCAGCGAAGAATGAGCAAACGGAACCGAACGATGAAGCAAATGACACTTTCTGCGGGCAGTTTTGATCGATACGGCAAGACGACGCGGCGGGCGGCGTTTCTGGCCGAGATGAACCGGGTGGTGCCCTGGAAGCAACTGTGTGCGCTGATCGAGCCGGTCTACCCCAAGGCAGGCAACGGACGCCCGCCGGTCGGTCTTGAGCGCATGCTGCGCATCTATTTTCTCTAGAACTGGTTCAATCTCTCCGACCCCGCAGTGGAAGAAGCCCTCTACGACTCCGTGTCCATGCGCGAATTCGTCGGCATCGACCTGGGGCGGGAAGGCGCACCG
>JBBIGX010000255.1:0-2298 GCA_037447315.1 Gallionellaceae bacterium
CGCCGGTGATGGCGCCGTCGATGAAGATCACTTTGCCGTCGTTATGCGCGATGCCGCGCCCTTCCTGGTCTATCGATTCGACCCACGCACTGAGTTCATTGCCTGCCATGATGCTCCAACCATAAAACCACGCGTCCCAAGGGGGTGCGTGCCAATCCCCAACCGACCAACACACCGCTGGTGTTCGCCAGCATGCCGGCATATTCGAAATGCCGGTACCCACCGAACCCTTGCAGCAGCTCGATGCCCACCCCCATCGCCGACAAACCGAGCAACAAGCGGATGCGCGCCTGCCGCACCACCTTCACCTGGCAGAACCACAGCATGAGCAAGGCATACGCCAGGGTATGCCACAGTTTGTCCACGCCATGGAAAGCCACCGGTTCCGGCGGATGCGGCGTCAGCGACAGGAAACACACACCCGCCACCCACAGCCAGCCGAACGCCAGCCATGCCCGATGCAAACGGGACATGCTCACTTCCAGGCGGCGAGATATTCCGCCCAGTGCGGCGCATCGGACTTCGCCAGCGTGGCTCGCACCAGTTCCAGCTCCTTATCGTAGCGCGCCCGGGTGAACTGGCCGCGCATCAACTGGAAGCGTGCGAACACCAGCCAGGTGTTCACCACGTCGGTCTCGCAGTAATTGCGGATCTCTTCGATGCGGCCCTGCTGGAATGCCTCCCACACCTTGCTGCCATCCATGCCCAACTTGCCGGGGAAGCCGATGAGCTTCGCCAGCTCATCCAGCGGTGCATTGGCGCGTCCGGTGTACATCGCCAGCAGGTCCATCAGGTCGAGATGGCGCGAATGGTAGCGGCTGATGTAATTGTTCCACTTGAAGTCCTTGTCGTCCTCGCCCATATCCCAGTAGCGCGGGCACTGGATACCGTGGATCAGGCCGCGATAATGCAGCACCGGCAGGTCGAAGCCGCCGCCGTTCCAACTCACCAGCTGCGGCGTGTATTTCTCGATGCCGTCGAAGAAGCGCTTGATGAGGCTGGCCTCGTCCTCGTCCGGTTCGCCCAGCGACCACACCTTGAAGTTGTCCCCCTCGCGCAGCACGCAGGAAATGGCCGCCACCTGATGCAGATGATGCGGCAGGAAATCGCTGCCGGTCTTCTGGCGGCGCATCTGGAACGCCATCTCCGCCACTTCGGCGTCGTTCACGGAAGCATCCAGCTCATACAGCGTGCGCAGGCCGGCGATGTCGGGGATGGTCTCGATGTCGAAGACGAGGGTGGGATTCATGATGATCGTCGCAATTTCCGGAAGGGCCTGCATGATACCCGAGGCTGCGCCGCCTTCCTATCCGCCAGCTTGACGGCCATGTCCACAAGGTAAAGAATCCACGGCATCCTCACCCCGCCCAACCCGTACACGGAGACCGCCATGCAAAAACCATCCGCCCTGCTGCTCGCCTCTTTGTTGTCCCTTCCCTCCCTCGCGCTCGCCGCCGCCGGCGAGACCTGGGAAGTCACCAGCAAGACCGAGATGGCCGGCATGCCCTACGCCATGCCCGAGACCGTCATCACCGTGTGCCAGCCCAAGGGCGGCGCGCCCGACCCGCAACAGATGATGCAGGACGAAGGCAACTGCAAGGTCAGCGACGTCAAGACCTCCGGCAACAAGGTCACCTGGAAGGTGCGCTGCGATGGCGACGGCCAGAAGATGAGCGGCGGCGGCGAGATCACCCACGGCAAGAGCAGCTATCAGGGCAGCATGCACATGAGCGGCACCGCCGACGGCGAGAAGGTAGAGATGAAAGCCAGCTACCGCGGCAAGCGCCTCGGCCAGGCCTGCGACACCTCGGCGCCGCCGGTCGTGGGCGGCAAGGCCATGGAAGACATGAACGAGATGATGGGCATGGCCAAGGCGCAGATGGCCGCCGGCATGGCCGAACAGTGCGAAGTCGGCAAATATGAAGCCCGGGAATTGATGAGCAACCAGTTCTTCGGCCCGAACGCAATGTGCGCCAAGAACCAGAAATACGCCTGCAAGGTGATCAGCAAGGATGTGATGAAGAAACCGGAGGTCTATCTCGCGCTGGTGAGGCACGACGACACTTCGGACATCTCCATCGCCGACGCCTGCAAGATCGACATGAAGGCCGCCACCAAAGCCGCCTGCAAGAAAGTGAATGACGGCAACTATGAGGATTTCGAGGACACTTGCCCGGCGGAATACGCCAAGTTCTCCGCCATGGCCGCCTCGGGCCGCAGCTACACCAGCACGCCGCGCTCGTCCGGCGCCGTCACCGACAACCCGGTGGGCAATGCCATCGACGGCGCGAAACAGTT
>JBBIGX010000256.1:0-2287 GCA_037447315.1 Gallionellaceae bacterium
GCGGCTTCCGTGCGCGGTCGGCCGCCGGCGGATTCTTCGCACTCAGGACGCGGACCATGCGAGACAGCAAGCGATTCTTCCCCGTGCTTTGCGCACTCTGGCTGTCGCCAGCGGCGGCAAAGCCGCCGCTGGGCAGCGACCTCGACGGGTTGCTGGCCTATGCGCGCGAACACAACCCGGAACTGGCCGCCGCACGGCATGAGGCGACGGCCGCGATGCAGGGCAGCGAATCGGCCGACACGCTGGCCGACCCGGTGCTGCGCATCGAACCGATGGAAGTCACCAACGGCAACCCTGCCACCAAGTTCACCCTGATGCAGAAGCTGCCCTGGTACGGCACACGCGACCTGCGCCACGAGGTGGCGGATGCGCGCAGCGACGAAGCGGAAAGCCGGGTCGCCGCCACCTGGGCCGAGCTCGCCACCCGCATCAAGCAGGCCTGGGCCCGTTATCACTACGCCATCGGCAGCGAACGCCTGCTGCAACAGACGCTGGCCCTGCTGAACGGGCTGGAGCAGATCGCCCGCACACGCTATGCCAACGGACTCGGCCAGCAAGAGGATGTGATCCGCATCCAGCTGGAACAGACCCGCTTGCAGACCGAGCTGATCGCCGTGCAGAACGCGCACCACCACAGCCGTGTGCGGCTCAATGCCCTGCTGTCGCGCCCCAGCAACGCCGAGCTGGCAGAACCTGCCGCACTCCGCCCCATGCCGACGTCGGCGCAACTGGATGAGGCCACCCTGCTGGCGCGACTGGATGCACAGAACCCGCAACTGCGCATGGCCGATGCCAGCCTGCGCGCCGCCGACCGCCAGCGCGAACTGCAATATGCCGACCGCTACCCTGACGTGACGCTGGGCATCGCGCCGACGCGCAGCAACGGCAGCATCTCGCGCTGGGACCTGATGCTGGAGCTGAACATCCCGTTGCAGCAATCCACGCGCCGCGCACGCGAGGGCGAAGCGGAAGCGCGACTGGCTGCGGCCGACAGCCGCAAGCAGTCACTGCTGGAGCAGAAACGCGCCGCACTGTCCGAAGCGCTCTCCGCATTGGAGACCACGCGCCGCACCGAGCAGCTCATCGCCACCCGCTTGCTGCCGCAGGCGCAACTGTCGCTGGATGCCACGCAGGCTGCCTATGAAACGGGCAAGGCCGGTTTTGCCATGCTGATCCAGGCACAACAACAATTGCTAAACATCCGCCAGCAACTACTGCGCGCGCAGACAGACATGCAACTCGCGCTGGCCGATATCGAAAACCTGTTGGGAGAATCCCTATGAACACCCCCGTCAAACTCGCACTGGGCGCACTGCTGCTCGCCCTCGTCGCCGCCGGCAGTTACTGGTTCGGCACACAAAGTCACAGTGCTGAAAGCGTCTCTGCCAGCCCGGAAAGCGGCGGACGCAAGCTGCTTTATTACCGCAACCCGATGGGCCTGCCCGACACCTCGCCGGTGCCGAAGAAGGACTCGATGGGCATGGATTACATCCCGGTGTATGCGGGTGAGGAAACCGAAAGCAAGGAAAGTTTCAGCATCAGCGCGGCTAAGGTGCAGAAGCTGGGCGTACAAAGCGAAGCCGCTGCGCAGCGCGAACTGGGCAGCCGCCTGCGCCTGAACGCGCGCATCACCACGGACGAGCAGCGCCTGTACACCATCGCGCCCAAGTTCGAAGGCTGGGTAGAGAAGCTGTTCGTCAACACCACCGGCCAGACCGTGCGCAAGGGCGAGCCACTGTTCCAGGTGTACAGCCCGGAACTGGTGTCCACCCTGCGCGAACTCGCGCTGGCGAAACAGGGACTGGCCGCGCTCAAGGATGCCGACGAACAAGCACGGCAAAGCATGCAGGACCTGGTGGAAGCCAGCGCCGCACGTTTGAAGAACTGGGGCATCGCCGGTGCGCAACTGGATGGCGAGCGCGTCACCTACCACGCGCCCGCCAACGGCATCGTGCTGGAGAAGAACGCCATCGAAGGCATGCGCTTCATGCCCGGCGAGACGCTGTACCGCATCGCCGACCTGTCCACGCTGTGGGCCATCGCCGATGTGCCGGAGCGGGACATCGCCGGCATCCGCCCGGGCAGTGCGGCACAGGTCAGCGTGGATGCCCTCCCTGGCCGCGACTTCACCGGCAAGGTGGACTTCATCTATCCGACGCTGAACGAGATGACGCGCACGGCGCAGGTGCGTATCGTGCTGAACAATGCGGACGGCGCGCTCAAGCCGGCCATGTATGCCCATGTGCGACTGGCTGCCGGCAAGACAGGCAAGGTGTTGAGCGTGCCG
>JBBIGX010000257.1:0-1888 GCA_037447315.1 Gallionellaceae bacterium
CAGACTATTCCTGACGAACGGCGCTGGCAAGTCCCCGCCTGTCACGCCGAGCCGGATTTTCAGGCGTAAAATGGGTCTTTTCGACACCCCTTAAGGGGAGGCGGCCATGCAGATCAACTGGAGCAAACATCTGGAGATCGGCAACGAGATGATAGACACCCAGCATCGCATGCTGGTGCTGTTGCTGAAGAAGCTGGACATCGCCCTGAACAGCAAGATGAATCCGAAGATCGTCATGGGCATCCTGCTGGAGATCAAGAAGTTCACCGAGTTCCATTTCCTCAGCGTGGAGAACCTGATGGCCGAACTGCGCTATCCGGGACTGGAAGCGCACGAGAAGATCCATTCCGAACTGCTGGTCCAGCTCAACGTATTCATCGCCAAGATCAACCGCAACCAGGAGAAGCCGCAAGACATCCTGCCGCAGATCGTGACCTGGGTCGCCCACCATGTGGCCAGCGAAGACCTGAAGATTGCGGAATACATCAGCAAATCCGCGTTCCGTCCCATTGCCGAAGAAAGCTACGCGCTCTACCTGCGCCAGTACGTGTGAGGCACGCCGGCCCTACATCACCGCATACTTCTTCTTCGCCTCCACCACCTTCACGATATAGCCGCGCGTCTCCTCGTACGGCAGCTTAGTGCGCAGCACGTCGTACACCTCGTCCGGGCGCATGGCATTGATGCGGTTGATCGCCTCGTATTGCCGGTCGCGGTAGTTCTTCTGCTGGCTGAAGGCGCGCATCACGTTCGACGGCCCGGTGTTGTAGGCGGCGATGGCGCAGTACTCGCGCGACACCGGATCGCGTATCTCGCGCAGCGGGCTGTCGCGCAGCAGAATGCCCAGATAGGTGGAACCCAGCTCGATGTTGTTGTCGGCATCGAACAAATATTCCTTGCTCGGCATCACATCCTGCCCCTTGGCCTTGCGATAGGCTTCGCGCCCACCGCTGGACGGCACCAGCTGCATCATGCCGTAGGCCGGCGCGCTGGACACCGCATAGGGATTGAACGCGCTCTCGGTCCTGATGACGGCGAAGATCAGGCTGCGGCTGACTTGGGTGTTCTCCGAATGGCGGCGCACGGTGGCGGCATACTGCACCGCGCGCTTGTCCAGATGCGTGTTCACCATGCCGAACTGCACGTAGCGCACCGTCTTGCGCGTGCCATTGGCATCGATGCTGCGCGACTGCAGGCGGTTCGCCACCAGCCAGGCGGCATAGCGCTCCACATCGGCGCGCGACTTCAGCACCCTGCCCTCCTGGTCCGCCACCATCTCCTGCAGATAGGGGGTACCCTTGAGTTCAACCTCCTTGTCCGAGAACAGGTCGACCGCGCCGGGATCGCTCGGCGTGAGCAGCGCCACCACCACTGCATTGCGCAACTTGTCCTGCACGCCATCCTCGTCCAGGTGTTCGATCAAGATGCTGCCCGCATCGTAATCCACCACCACGCGGTTCCTGTAGTTCTCGGTGTATTTGACGTAGCGCGTGCGGCTGGGCAGGGTGCGCGACTCTTTCGCGCCCCATTTCGCCCCGCTCTCCTTCTGCAGGCTGCCGATCAGGCGGTTGTATTCGGCCTGCACGCGGCGCAGGTCGGCCACGAGCAGCTGTGGATTGTATTTGTAGGCCTCGACCCGTTTCTCAGCCATGTTGCGCAAGGCCTGCTTCGGATCCTTGGCGGTGGCGATGTCCAGCACCTGCCGGGTGGAGCAGGCCGGCAGCAACAACAAACCGGCCGTCAGTGTCAGCAACCCTACCTTGCCCATCGTCCCCTCCTTGCGTTCAGCGCGCCTCCAGCGCCTCCCAGCGCGTCATCAAATCCAGTATCTGCTCCTCGATCTCGGCGGCACGCTTGGCGACCGTCTCGGCCGAGGCGCGGCCGTTGA
>JBBIGX010000257.1:1926-2216 GCA_037447315.1 Gallionellaceae bacterium
CCTCCTGCTCGCCTTCCAGCGCCTCGATGCGCAGCGGCAGCTCTTCCAGCTCCTTCTGCTCCCTGAAGCTGAGCTTGTTCGCGGCTTTCGGCTTCGCCGGTTCGGCTCTGGCGGCCGGCTTGACAACCACCTGCACCGGCGCTTTCTGCGCCTGCTCGAACTGCTTCACGCGCAGCCAATCCTCGTAGCCGCCGACGTATTCCATCAGCCTGCCGTCGCCCTCGAAGGCGATCACCTGCGTCACCACGTTGTCGAGAAAGGCGCGGTCGTGACTCACCAGGAACAGTGTG
>JBBIGX010000258.1:0-2210 GCA_037447315.1 Gallionellaceae bacterium
GAGCGGACAGTTTATGTGCTACGAAACCGGACAGTTCTATTTGTTGACAACAGTGGTTATTTGATTTATTTCCGCAACGGGCTTGAAAAAGCCGCTCTAATCGTCAAATATGCAACCGAGCGCAATGCGACAATCATCACGATGGCAACCAGGCAAGAGAACGTCCAGTTACTGGAGCGCAGCAAGACCAAGCCCCCCAGGCTGTACAAGGTGATCTTGCTGAACGACGACTTCACCACGATGGAATTCGTGATCGAAGTATTGCAGGTGTTTTTTGCAATGAACATGGAACAGGCGACGCAAGTCATGCTCAAAGTGCACAATGAAGGCTCTGCGGTGTGCGGCGTGTACCCGCGCGACATCGCCGAGACCAAGGTCCAGCAAGTCATCGGCTACGCCGTGGAACATGGGCATCCATTGAAATGCTGCATGGAGGAAAATTGAAATGATCGCGCAAGAACTGGAAGTCAGCCTGCACCTCGCCTTCGTCGAGGCCCGCCAGAAACGGCATGAGTTCATCACCGTGGAGCACCTGCTGCTGGCCATGCTGGACAACCCCTCGGCGGCGCATGTGTTGCGCGCCTGCGGTGCGGACATCGAGGAACTGCGCGCCGTGCTGACACAGCACATCGAGACGCACACCCCGGTGGTGCCCGGCACGGGCGAGGTGGATACCCAGCCCACGGTCGGTTTCCAGCGCGTGATCCAGCGCGCCATCCTGCACGTGCAGTCCACCAACAAGAAGGAAGTGACCGGCGCCAACATCCTAGTCGCACTGTTCGGCGAGAAGGAGTCGCACGCGGTGTATTTCCTCAACCAGCGCGCCATCACCCGCCTCGACGTGGTGAACTACATCGCACACGGCATCAGCAAGACCGCCGAGGCGCAACCTTCGACGCAGAAAACCGCGAACGAGACCGAAGAGGACGGTGACAGCAAGAACGACGGTGCACTGGCCAACTACACCACCGACCTCAACGCAGTGGCGCTGGAAGGCAAGATCGACCCGCTGATCGGCCGTGACCTGGAATTGGAGCGTGTGCTCCAGACCCTGTGCCGCCGTCGCAAGAACAATCCGCTGCTGGTGGGCGAGGCCGGCGTGGGCAAGACCGCCATCGCCGAAGGGCTGGCGCGCCGCATCGTGGAAGGCGAGGTGCCCGACATCCTCAAGGATGCGCGGGTGTATGCGCTGGACATGGGCGCGCTGCTGGCCGGCACCAAGTACCGTGGCGATTTCGAGCAGCGCCTGAAGGCGGTGCTGAAGGAGTTGAAGGATGCGCCGAACGCGGTGCTGTTCATCGACGAGATCCACACGCTGATCGGGGCGGGTGCGGCTTCGGGCGGCACCATGGATGCTTCCAACTTGCTCAAGCCGGCCTTGTCCAGCGGCCAGTTGAAATGCATCGGCGCGACCACTTACCAGGAATACCGCGGCATCTTCGAGAAGGATTCCGCGCTATCGCGCCGTTTCCAGAAGATCGACGTACCCGAACCGTCGGTGGAGCAGACCATCGAGATCCTGAAGGGACTGAAGACGCGTTTCGAGGAGCACCACAGCATCAAGTTCAGCGCCGCCGCCATCACCAGCGCGGCCGAACTCTCGGCGCGCTACATCAATGACCGCCATCTGCCGGACAAGGCCATCGACGTGCTGGACGAGGCCGGTGCGGCACAGCGCATCCTGCCCAAGTCCAGACAGAAGAAGACCATCGGCAAGCACGAGATCGAGGAGATCATCGCCAAGATCGCGCGCATCCCGACGCGCACCGTGTCGCACGACGACAAGAACGCGCTGAAGAACCTGGAACGCGACCTGAAGACGACCGTGTTCGGCCAGGACAAGGCGATCGAAGTGCTGGCGCGCGCCATCAAGATGTCGCGCAGCGGCCTCGGCAACCCGCAGAAACCCATTGGCAGCTTCCTGTTCTCCGGCCCCACCGGTGTCGGCAAGACCGAGGTGGCGCGCCAGCTCGCCTACAGCATGGGCATGCCGCTGCACCGCTTCGACATGTCCGAATACATGGAGCGCCATGCCGTCAGCCGCCTGATCGGCGCCCCGCCCGGCTATGTCGGCTTCGAGCATGGCGGCCTGCTCACCGAAGCCATCACCAAGCAGCCGCATTGCGTGCTGCTGCTGGATGAGATCGAGAAGGCCCACCCGGACATCTTCAACATCCTGCTGCAGGTGATGGACCACGGCACACTGACCG
>JBBIGX010000259.1:0-2202 GCA_037447315.1 Gallionellaceae bacterium
CGTGCTGGTGGAGATCGCTTCCGGTGTGGAAGTGCAAGTGCAGAAGCCCGCCGTCCAGACCGTCCTGCCTAAAGGCACGATCAAATCCCTGTAATCTCCCCCCAAGCAAGGTATCGCAATGAACCGTTATCCGCTGTGGAAAAACCTGTTGATCCTGGCTGTGCTGGTGATCGGCTTCATCTATACCTTGCCGAACTTCTACGGCGAATCGCCGGCGGTGCAGGTCATGCCCCTGCGCAGCCACCTGAAGGCGGATGTCGAGTTGTTGGCGCGCGTGGAGCAGGTGCTGCGCGACGCGCAACTGGCGCCCGAGGCCACCTCGCTGGATGCGAGCGGGGTGAAAGCGCGTTTTGCCGACACCGACAGCCAGCTCAGGGCCAAGGATGTGCTGCACGCCGCCCTGGGCGAGGACTACGTGGTGGCGCTCAACCTGCTGTCGCGCTCGCCGGACTGGCTGACCCGGATGAACGCGCTGCCCATGTATCTCGGCCTCGACCTGCGTGGCGGCGTGCATTTCCTGCTGCAGGTGGACATGAAGGCGGCGCTGGACAAGGCGCTGGAAGCCGGCGCAGGCGACATCCGCAGCACTTTGCGTGAGGCGCGCATCGCCTATTCCGGCGTGAGCCGCGAGGGTGATGCCATCATCACCCGTTTCCGCGACGCCGAGGCGCGCGGCAAGGGAGAAGTTGAGCTCAAGCAGCGTTTCGGCGGCTTGCAGTTCGAGAGCAAGGAGGCCGGACGCGAGTTCGTGCTGCAGGCGACGCTGAAAGAGCAGGAGAAGCTGCGCATCCAGGAAGCCGCGCTGCAGCAGAACCTGGTGACGTTGCGCAACCGCGTGAACGAGCTGGGGGTGGCCGAGCCGGTGATCCAGCAGCAGGGCGTGGACCGTGTCGTGGTGCAACTGCCCGGTGTGCAGGACACCGCGCGCGCCAAGGACATCCTGGGGCGCACCGCCACGCTGGAAGTGCGGCTGGTGGATGATGCGCAGCAGATCGGCGCGGGTGGCGTCGCACCGTTCGGCACCGAGATTTTCAGGGAACGCGACGGTACGCCGCTGGCCGTGAAGAAGAGCGTGATCCTCACCGGCGAGCGCATCAACGATGCACAGCCGGGTTTTGACAGCCGCAATAACGAACCGGCGGTGCACATCAATCTGGACGCGGTCGGTGCGCGCAAGTTCAAGGAAGCGACGCGCGAGAACGTGGGCAAGCGCATGGCCATCATCCTGTTCGAGAAGGGCAAGGGCGAAGTGGTCACGGCGCCGGTGATCCGTGAGGAGATCGGTGGCGGCCGCGTGCAGATCAGCGGCCAGATGGACGCCATGGAAGCACAGAACATCGCGTTGCTGCTGCGTGCCGGTGCGCTGGCCGCACCGATGGAGATCATCGAGGAGCGCACGGTCGGCCCCAGCCTCGGTGCAGACAACATCCGGCGCGGCTTCGACTCGACCAAACTCGGCTTCATCCTGGTCGCCGTGTTCATGATTGTCTACTACCTGATGTTCGGCACCATCTCGGTGCTGGCGCTGGGCGCCAACCTGTTGCTGCTGGTGGCGCTGCTGTCCATGCTGCAGGCCACGCTGACGCTGCCGGGCATGGCGGGTATCGCGCTGACCTTGGGCATGGCGATCGACGCCAACGTGCTGATCAACGAGCGCATCCGCGAGGAATTACGCAACGGCGTGCCGCCGCAGATGGCGATCAGCACCGGCTACGAGAAAGCGTTCGCCACCATCCTCGACTCCAACATCACCACGCTGATCGCCGGCATCGCGCTGTTCATGTTCGGTTCCGGACCGGTCAAGGGCTTCGCGGTCGTGCTATGTCTCGGCATCCTGACTTCGATGTTCAGTGCCGTGATGGTGTCGCGCGCACTGGTCAACCTGATCTACGGTCGCAAGGCGCGCCTGAACAAGATCGCCATCGGTTAAGGGACTCATACATGGAATTCTTCCGCATCAAAAAAGACATCCCCTTCATGAGCTACGGCAAGCTCACCACGACCATCTCGCTGGTGACCTTCCTGCTGGCGGTGTTCTTCCTGGCCACCAAGGGCCTGAATTTCGGCGTGGACTTCACCGGCGGCACGGTGATCGAGGTGCACTACGCCGAGCCGAGCAACATTGACAAGGTGCGCGAGGAACTGGTTGGCATCGGCCTGCCGGACGCCCTGGTGCAGCATTTCGGTACCACGCGCGATGTG
>JBBIGX010000260.1:0-2168 GCA_037447315.1 Gallionellaceae bacterium
ACACTCAAGGCGCAAGGGAGAGCGGCATCCGGCAAGAGTGCAGCGATCTATATGGAGCAGCCCGTTTCGCGGCAGTTCGACCTGTTGCGTGCCGCATTGCCGCGCGCACGTTCGATTGGGGTGCTGGTCTCATCACCGCCCGAGGAGCTTGCAGATCTTAGACGGCTGACGGCTGCGTCCGGATTATCCCTGCATGTGCGTACCGTGGCCGAGTCATCCGGGCTGGCAGAAGGCCTGACCGAGGTGCTCGCTATCAGCGATGTGCTGCTGGTGCTGCCCGATGCCGCCATCTACCGAACGGATACGATCCGCAACATCCTGCTTGCCACCTACCGGAAACAGGTTCCCATGATCGGCCTTTCGCAGAGTTATGTGCGTGCGGGGGCATTGTGTGCTGTCTATTCCACGCCGGCACAGATCGCCCGCCAGGCGAGTGCAGCCATCGTCCGCTACCTGCAGACGGGCAGATTGCCGGAGGACAGTTATCCGCAAGATTTCGAAGTGGCCGTGAATACCCAGGTCGCCCGGTCGCTCGGGCTGACCATAAGGAGCGCACAACAGCTGCGTGAGGGGATAGGGAGAAACCATGAGAAAGTTCGGTATTGAACGACAGGCGATGGCGGTGGCACTGGTGCCTATCCTGATCCTGGCAATCCTGCTGGGGACCTCGTTCATCTTTGCGCGCATCGTGGACCTTGATCAGACCCTGCTCGATCGTGCCCGTCTGATCGCAAGGCAACTCGCTTCATCGAGTGAATATGCCGCGTTCTCGGGTAACCGCCAGTTGCTGCAACAGCAGGCCGATGTGGCGATGGCACAGCAGGATGTGGTATCGGTGATGGTGCTGGACCAGCATGGCGAAGTCGTTGCCGCCGCGAGCGGAACATCGTCGAGGAAGATCGACATGCCGGACTGGCGCTCGGGCCAGACCCTGCGCGAAGACCGCCATGCACTCGCCGTTTATCAGCCCATCGTGGCGACACAACTGTCGCTCGACGATACCGATTTTGAATCACCGTCGCATGCGGGCAGTGCCCTCGGCGGCGTCCTGGTCGTGCTCGGCAAGCAGCGTCTGAACCAGGAGAAGGTCAAGATGGTGGTGCTGAACCTGATCCTGACGGCTTTGGTATCGCTGCTTGCCGTGTTGGTGGCGATGCGCGTGGCACGGCGCATCACCTGGCCCATCATGGGAATGCGTACCGCCATCCGCAATCTGGGGGAAGGCAGGCTGGATACGCGCATCGGCGAGATGCAGGTGGCGGAATTGAACGAGCTGGCGCAGGGCATCAACGAGATGGCCTCCCAGCTGCAACAGGAGCGGGACCACTTGCAGAAGCGCATCCAGGACGCGACGCTCGCACTGCGTACGCAGAAGGAAGAGGCGGAAAAGGCGAACTTCGACAAGACGCGCTTCCTCGCCGCGGCCAGTCATGATCTGCGGCAGCCCATGCATGCGCTCGGCCTGTTCATGGGAGAGCTGCATAACCGGATCGAGACGCCAGAACAGCGCAAGATCGTGGAGAAGATCGAAGAGTCGGTGGCGGCGATGTCGAGCTTGCTCGACTCCCTGCTGGACATCTCCAAGCTGGATGCCGGGGTGGTCGTGCCCCATGTCCAGGAACTGGATCTCGCCGTCCTGTTGCGGCGCCTGGAGGAAGGCTATCAGCCCATGGCGCGGGATAAATCGATCACCTTGCGCACACACGTCGTGTCGTGCCGCGTGAGCAGCGACCCCATTCTGCTGGAGCGCATCCTGATGAACCTTTTGAGTAATGCGATCCGTTATACGCCGGAGCATGGCAGCGTGCTGCTGGCTTGTCGCAAACGCGGTGAACGGATGCGCATAGAGGTGCGCGACAACGGGCCTGGCATCCCGCTGGAAGAGCAGGGCAATATCTTCCGCGAATTCGTGCAGCTGGAGAACTCGGCCAGGGAACGCAACAAGGGGCTGGGGTTGGGTCTCCCCATCGTGGAACGTTCCGCCAAGCTGTTGCGGCATCCGCTCTATCTGTTGTCGGCGCCCGGCCGTGGTTCGGTGTTCGCCATCGAAGTGCCACGTGTGCCGGACCTGCGTGATCTGCTGCAAGGCAGCGTGACGAGGATGCCACAGACCGGGCCGGCAGGCAGCTTTGAGGGGCGACGTATCCTGGTGGTGGATGATGACGAAC
>JBBIGX010000261.1:0-2165 GCA_037447315.1 Gallionellaceae bacterium
GGCGATGTGACCACGCCCACCGCCAGCGTCAACATCGGCCGCTTCTATCCGCACCATTTCGGCGTGGTGCCCGGCGACATCGACAACCGCGCCGACTGGTGCGACCAGGGGGTGCTGGTCGCGGACGGCGTGACGCCCTGCACCTCGCCCGCCTGGACCTACATGGATGAAAAGTTCAACGTCAATTTCGCGCTGAATGCGGAGAACTCCGCCAACGCCACCACCCTCAACTACACCGGCGCGTTCGCCAAGCTCAACCCGCTGGCCAGCGACAACACACTGCTGTTCGGCGCGGTGGACGGCACGGCGCCGACCGCACTCACCGCGCGCCTCGACACCTCGCGGGTCACGCTGGACGGCAGCGGCAGCTTCAGCAACGGCGGCGCATCCATCTCGGCGCCGCTCGCCATCACACGCGCTGCGGCGCCGGACGGCCCCTACACCGCGCTCGACATCGGCATCGCGCCGGTGGACAGCGACGGGGTGACCACGCTGAAGGACCTCGACATCGACAACGATACGGTCAACGACCGTACGCAGGTCAATGCGGCCAGCACCACCCTGCGCTACGGACGCATCGCCTTCGCCAACGCCTACGGTTCGGAACTGCTGCCACTGTCGATTCCCGTGACCCTGCAATACTGGGACGGCAGCCGCTATGTCACGGCCAGCGACGATAACATCACCACGCTGGGCAGCGCCGACATCGTGTACTCGAACTGGACGCAGAACCTCGCCGCCGGCGAGACCACCGCCTCGCCGACCAGCATCGTGTTCGTCAACGGGGTCTCCAGCGTGAGATTGAGCGCGCCCGGCGCGGGCAACCAAGGCAGCGTGGACATCGCCAGCAGTGCGCCGCCTTTCCTGTCAAGCGGCAGCGGCCGCGCCACCTTCGGCATCTACCGCGGCAACGACACCTTCATCTACTTGAGGGAACAACACTGAGCGGACGCCGCCGCCCGCAAGGTCAGCGGCCGCTCTCGCGGTAGAACTTCCACATGTTCTTGCCGCCGTGCTTGGCACGGTACATCGCCTCATCGGCCTGCCGCACCAGCTCCTTCGCGTCCTGCGAGTCGCCGGGGAACAGCGCGATGCCGATGCTCGCGCCGATCCGGCCGGTGTGCCCGCCCAGATCGAACGGCTCCCCCAGCACGGCGATGATCTTTGCCGCCACCCGCGCGGCGTTCTCCGCATTGCCGATGCCCTGCAGCAGCAGGATGAACTCGTCGCCGCCCAGCCGCGCCACCGTGTCGGAATCGCGCACTGCCAGACGCAGCCTGCCCGCCACGCCATGCAGCAGCTGGTCGCCCGCCTCGTGCCCCAGCGTGTCGTTGACCTGCTTGAAACCGTCGAGGTCGATGAACAGCAGCGCGAGCTGCTGTTCGTTGCGCTTCGCCAGCCTGACCGAATGTTCGAGGATACTCAGGAACGAGGCGCGGTTCGGCAGATTGGTCAGGTAATCGAAATGGGCGAGGTGTGCGATGCGTTCTTCCGCCTGCTTGCGCTCGGTGATGTCGCGCACGATGCCGATGAAATAGCGCTGGCCGCCCAGCCTCATCTCCGAGGCGGACAGTTCCATGGGGAAGGTGTCGCCGTTCTTGCGCACCGCCACCACCTCGCGCCCGCGCACACGGAGCACATTGCTGCGCCCGCTCTGCACATAGTGCTGCAGGTAACCGTCGTGCGCGCTGCGCTCCGGTTCCGGCATCAGCATCTTCACGTTCTGCCCGCTCACTTCCTGCAGCGTATAGCCGAAGATGCGCTCCGCCGCCGGATTGAAGCCCTGGATGATGCCCTGCTCGTCGATGGTGATGATGCCGTCCATCACGTTGTGGATGATGGCCTGCAGCTGGTTCTGGCTCTTCTCCAGCTCGCCCTTGATGGTCTTCAGGTTGGTGACCATCTGCCAGAACAGCTTCGCCTCGGCACCGCCGGTCACGCGCCAGTCGCCGAACACCTGGTATGCCTGCTCTGCCACCGATTCGTCGTGCGACAGGTTATAGATGATGCAATCGGGATACTGCCTGCAGGCCTGCAGCGCAGCCAGGGTGTCGGTGAACACCGGCACGCGGTACTTGCGCGCCAGCTCGAAACCCGGCGCATCCGGGTTGGTATCGGCGATGGCGACCACGCTGGCGAGGTTGTCCTCCATGAACATCTCCAAC
>JBBIGX010000262.1:0-2152 GCA_037447315.1 Gallionellaceae bacterium
TGAAGGTTTCTTCCTGTATACTTTCTTTGAGCAGGCTGACACGCAGCCCTTTCAGGTCGCTCCACGACTGGATATGCCGTTTGGGGTCAGTGTATACCTGCGACCAACTTTGCAAGGCCGGGATGGTGTGAAAATCCAGTGTCTTTTTCCGTTCTTCACTGAACGCGACATCCGGCATCAGATCGAGATCGCCTTGCCGCAGTCTTCCCAGGCAAGCAAGCCATTCGCAACTGACAAAATTCAGCTTCCACCCTTCCTCCTGGGCGATCGCCCCGATCAGGTCGTGAAAAATGCCGTCGGGATGTCCTTCGGTGTTCTGGTAAATCTTGGGCGGATTTTGATAGATGCCGATATTCAGGGTGCGTTCACCGGCCAGTGCCGGAGCCGCCAAGGCCCATGACACGCACAGCGCGAGCAATAGCCTGAAACAAGGCCATTCCATGATGCGCGTCGGGGACGCACGGCATGCGGAGCCGGGGTGAGAAGCGATATGAAAATCCGCCTCCCGCTCCACTTTCGGCGACACGGCGTCAATATTCCCTGCCCGCATTGCTGTCATGGTGTATCGGATTGCAAACCCCTGTTGCCTTATGCCACGTTGGAAAACCTGTCCCGTTGGCCCTGCTCACATAATGAACCTTCTATCCTCCCTTTGGAAGTGTCATGGCGAGCAATCCGCGCGCGGCCAGGCGTAGGGCTTCCGGTGAGATGTCGGACAGCGACACCAGACGGGCATGTTGCATGTCGCGATAGTGGCTGCCCAGCGAGCGCAGGTAGCCGGGGTCGTAATGCAGAGCCAGCAGCTCATCCACCAAGGCCCGGAAATTCCCGCTGCGGATCAGTGTGGTCCAGTGTGCGATGCGTTGCGCGCCCTGGAACGGCAGCAGGGTCTGCAAACGTTCGATCAGTTGTTCGGGATCGTTCACGAAGTGCCGGTAGTCCTCGAGCAACAGCGCGATGCGCGCTTCGCGCGCGGTGTCGAGCAGGATGCACGGGCTGCGGTGCATGGCCTGCAGCAGCGGGGACGGCACGGTGAGGCGGCCGATCTTGTTGCTCTCGGATTCGACGAACACCGGCCGCGCCGGATCGAAGGCGCGCAGCGCCTGCACCAGCGTGGTCTCGAACCATTTGGGGGAAGGCTGTTCCTGTTGCGGCAGGCCGCCCAGTACCGAGCCGCGATGGCGGGCCAGCGCTTCCAGATCGAGCACTTGCGCGCCTTCCGCCGCCAGCGCTTCCAGCAAGCGGCTCTTGCCGGAGCCGGTCGCACCGCACACCACGCGGTATTCGAACTGGCCGGGCAAGCTCTCCAGCTTCTCCAGCACGTCGCGGCGCCAGGACTTGTAGCCGCCTTCCAGCTTGTGCGCGGCCCAGCCGACCTGGTTGAGGATGATGCTCATCGCGCCGCTGCGCTGGCCGCCGCGCCAGCAATAGACCAGCGGTTTCCAGGATTTCGGCTGGTCGCGGAACACGGTCTCCAGATGGTGCGCGATGTTCTTCGCTACCAGCGCCGCACCCACCTTGCGCGCCTCGAACGGCGACACCTGCTTGTACAGCGTGCCGACCGTGATGCGCTCCTCATTCGACAGCACCGGGCAGTTGATGGCGCCGGGGATATGGTCGTCGGCGAACTCGGCCGGCGTGCGCACGTCGATGATTTCGTCAAATTCGGCGAGCTGTGATAGGTTCGCGGTTCTGAACAACATGCGCAGTGGGAGTGAGGATGTCTGAAGTGAAGTTGACCCGATTGTCGCACGGCGGCGGATGCGGCTGCAAAATCGCGCCGGGCCTGTTGCAGGAGATACTGGGCAAGACGCAGTATGCGATGCCGTTCCCCGACCTGCTGGTGGGGACCGAGACCAGCGACGATGCGGCGGTGTACCGCCTGAATGACGAACAGGCCATCGTCGCCACCACCGACTTCTTCATGCCCATCGTGGACGATCCCTACGACTTCGGGCGCATCGCGGCGACCAACGCCATCTCCGACGTGTACGCCATGGGCGGCACCCCCATCATGGCGCTGGCCATCGTTGGCATGCCCATCGACAAGCTGCAGCCGGACACCATCCGCCGCATCCTCGAGGGGGGTGAGGCGGTGTGCCGCGATGCGGGCATCCCCATCGCGGGCGGACATTCCATCGATGCGCCGGAA
>JBBIGX010000263.1:0-2136 GCA_037447315.1 Gallionellaceae bacterium
TCAAGGCGCTGCAGGCCGTGTTCTCGGATGATGTGCTGAAAGACAAGCGCAACACCGCCGCCATCGAAGTCAAACCGAACACCCTGCTCGCGGCACGCGTCACCGCGCATCAGCCGGCGGCCACGCGCCCGCTTGCCGAAGTGGCGGGCGGTATCCGCAAGCTGCTGCAGCGCCAGGCTGCGATGCGTGCGGCAGAAGAGCAGGGCAAGACGATGCTCGCCGCCCTGCAGGCGGGGGAGCGCAAGCGTCTCGGCTGGAAGCCCGCGCAGCGCCTGTCACGTGCGCAGCGTTCCGATCTTAATCCCGCCCTGTTGCGCCAGATATTTGCGGCGGACACCGGCAAGTTGCCGGCCTATGTCGGCGTAGCCGACCCGCAGCAAGGCTATCTCATCGCCCGCATCGACGCCGTGCAGGAGGTTGCCGCCATCGATCCGGACAAGCGCGAGCGCTATGCGCAGCAGGTCCGCCAGGTCACCGGCGAAGCCTTGTTGGCCGCTTATCTGGAAGATGAGAAGTCCGGGGCGGATATCTGGATGAAGGATTTTGCGGAAGGAAAGTGACCCGCCGCCGTATGCAGGAAGGAACGCCGCTCATCGAGCGGCGTTTTTCATTGTCAGCGCTACACAAATGCGCTGTCCGGCTCGGCGCCCCGGGCTGGCGCTATCGTATATAATCCGGGACTCTTTATTCAGCCCCGGTCCGCCTGGAGCATGCAAGCGTCCCCTACACTGGAAGTGATCGATCTGGCCTGCGAGCGCGGCGACCATCGCCTGTTCAGCGGCCTCAGCTTCTCCTTGTCGAGCGGCGAGCTGATGCAGGTGCAGGGCGAGAACGGCAAGGGCAAGACCACGCTGCTGCGTGCGTTGTGCGGTTTCGTGCAGTCGGTGGAAGGTAGCGTGCGCTGGTGCGGGCGCGACGTCGAGGAATGCGAAGAGGAGTTCCATGCCCAGGCCTGCTATCTCGGACACCTGAATGCGATCAAGGACGAACTGAGCGCGCTGGAGAACCTGCAGTTGAGTGCCGGTCTGGCCGGGGTGCAACTGGGTGAAAAGGCGGCACTGGATGCGCTGCGCCGCATGGGGCTGCGCCGCAAGGAACATCTGCCGGTGCGCGTGTTGTCGCAGGGACAGCGCCGCCGTGTCGCGCTGAGCCGGCTGCTGGTGGTCGATGCCGCATTGTGGATACTGGACGAGCCGTTGACCGCACTCGATGTGGGGGCAGTCGACCTGATGCAGGAACTTATCGGAGAACATCTGTCGAAAGGCGGCATGACGATCTTCACCACGCACCAGCCGCTGCGCGTGGCGGGCGTGGAGACGCGGGAGCTGTTGCTGTCATGAGCCGACTGACATTGTTCGGACTGCTCGGCCTGGTGATTCGGCGCGACCTGTTGCTGGCGATGCGCCGACGTGCCGACGTGCTGACCACGCTGATCTTCTTCGTGATGGTGGTCAGCCTGTTCCCGCTGGGGGTGGGGCCGGAGCCGGACATGCTGCGCAAGATGGCGGGCGGCGTGCTGTGGGTCGCCGCGCTGCTGGCCTCGATGCTGTCGCTGCCGCGCATGTTCTCGGCAGACCATCTGGACGGCACGCTGGAGCAGATGATGCTGGCGCCGCAGTCGCTGACCATGATGGTGCTGGGCAAGATCATCGCGCACTGGATGTTGTCCGGTCTGCCTCTGGTGCTGGTGGCACCGGTGCTCGGCCTGCAGTTCGACATGCCGGCCGAAGCGATCGGTGTGCTGATGCTGGCGCTGTTGCTGGGTACGCCGGTGCTGAGCATGATCGGTGCGGTCGGTGCGGCGCTGACGCTAGGCTTGCGCGGCGGCGGTGTACTGGTGTCGCTGCTGGTGCTGCCGCTGACCATCCCGGTGCTGATCTTCGGCGCAGGGGCGGTGGATGCGGTGAGCAGCGGCATGGATGCCGCGGCCAACCTGTCGTTGCTGGGCGCGTTCCTGTTGTTTGCCCTGGTGTTCTCCCCCTTCGTGGCGGCCCAGGCGTTGCGGATTTCAATGGAGTGATGAAGATTGGCGATCAACTGGTTTAAATATTCGGCTCCCACCACCTTCTACGGCCTGGCCGGGAAACTCATCCCCTGGTTCGCCTGGCCCGCAGCCATCCTGTTCATGGTCGGCCT
>JBBIGX010000264.1:0-2130 GCA_037447315.1 Gallionellaceae bacterium
GCAGGCCGCCCGGACTCTCCTTCAGATTCGGTTCCAGATTGAAGTCGGTGTCCACATAGCGCGTGTGGCGCTGCTGCTGTTCCTGCTGCTTCGCCAGATAGAATGCGCGCGGATCCAGATGTTCATGCAGACGTTGTTGCAGGATGGCAAACAGTGTGGCATTGCCGTCGAGCAGACGCGCTTCCAGCAGGTTGGTCTGCACCGTGATGTCCCTGGCGGCTTCGATGCATTCGTCCACCGTACGCACGCTGTGGCCGATCTCCAGCCCCATGTCCCACCACTGTCCGACCAGCTTCTGCAGGCGTTGTTGCAAGGCTTCGTCGGCAGTCTGCGGCAGCAGGATGAGCAGGTCGATGTCCGACTTCGGATAGAGTTCGCCGCGGCCGTAGCCGCCCACGGCCACCAGCGCCAGCCCGGCGGGCAGTGCGGCGGCACGCCAGACCTGGCGCAGGTGTTCATCGACGATCAGGGTGTGCTCGCGCAGATAGCGCGCGGGCTGCGGGGAGGCCGCATAGCTTTGCCGCAACGCAAGACGCGCGGTGCGCAGGCTGTCGCGGACGGATTGCATGGGGATCAGTCCGGGATGGGGGGCGACCCGGCGGAGAGCGTCAGGACCTCATAACCGTCGGCGGTGACCAGTACGGTGTGTTCCCACTGCGCGGACAGGCTGTGGTCCTTGGTGACCACGGTCCAGCCGTCGCCGAGTTGCTTGATGTCCTTCTTGCCGGCGTTGATCATCGGCTCGATGGTGAAGATCATCCCGGCCTCCAGCTTCACGCCGCTGCCGGCCTTGCCGTAATGCAACACCTGCGGCTCCTCATGGAACTTGCGGCCAATGCCGTGGCCGCAGAACTCGCGCACCACGCTGTAGCCCAGCCCTTCGGCGAAACTCTGGATGGCATGACCGATGTCACCCAGGTGCGCGCCGGCGCGCACCTGGCGGATGCCGCGCCACATCGCTTCATAAGTCTTTTCGCACAGGCGCCTGGCCTGGATGGAAGGTTCGCCCACGTAGAACATGCGGCTGGTATCGCCGTGAAAACCGTCCTTGATGGTGGTGATGTCCAGATTGACGATGTCGCCGTTCTTTAGCTTCCTGGCGCTCGGCACGCCGTGGCAGACTTGATGGTTGATCGAGGTGCAGATGGATTTCGGATACGGGGTGTGTCCGCTCGGCGCATAGTTCAGCGGTGCCGGGATGCAGCCTTGCACGTTGACCATGTAGTCGTGGCACAGCCGGTCCAGTTCCTCGGTGGTGACGCCGGGCTGCACATAGGGCGCGATGTAATCCAGCACTTCGCCGGCCAGCCGTCCGGCGATGCGCATCTTCTCGATCTCGTCAGGGGTCTTGATGCTGATGGGCATGATGTTCGTTGTTGTCGCAATGGGCTGCGAGGATAGTGGATAGGCCGGTGCAACACAACAAAAAGGCACGCCGGAGCGTGCCTTTTTGTGTGGCGGCAAGAATTAGCGCTTATTGCCGCGGTTGTGGCCGCGGCCCAGTGCGAAGCTGGTGCCGTGCGGACGGCGGTTGCCGCCGAAGTCGGAGCGGTTACCGTTCACCGGGGCGTTGGCATTGCTGCGCGGCTGGGCATCGCTGTTGAAGCGGTTGTGCTTGTGGCTTTCGCGGCGCTGATGGCCGCCGAACTCGTCACGCGTGAACGTGTGACGGCTGTCCTGTGCGTGATGACGCGGTGCGCCGCTGGCGTTGCGCGGTCCGTTCTTGAAGCGCGGGCCGCCGTTGCCGCCACGCGGTACGCCATTGCCACGCCCGCCGGGCGCGGCCGGATGCGGCTTGAAGCGCGCTTCCATGCCTGCCACTTCATGCGTCTGGATGGGCTGACCGGTGTAACGCTCGATCTTTTTCAGCTTCATCATGTCGCGGCTGCCCGCGAACGACACCGCGATGCCCGAAGCGCCGCCGCGGCCGGTGCGGCCGATGCGGTGCACATAGTCCTCGGCGAACTTGGGCAGGTCGAAGTTGATGACGTGCGAGATACCGGAAACGTCGATGCCGCGCGCGGCCACGTCGGTGGCGACCAGCACGCGCAGGTTGCCGCGGCGCAGGTTGAGCAGGGTGCGGTTGCGCTCACGCTGGGTCATGTCGCCGTGCAGGGCGGCGGCGGCATG
>JBBIGX010000265.1:0-2091 GCA_037447315.1 Gallionellaceae bacterium
GTCACGCAGTTCCGCCGCATCAAGCTCGTTCATCCGTCCATCACACAACAGCTGCAGATACGGGCTCAGCAATCCCGGTTCGCCGTTCTTGTCCTTTAACCAGGTGGCGAGCACCGTGTCGTTCAAGGTCAGCAGCGCATGCAGGTCGTCGCGCTGGCGAGTGGCGTGGAAGCCGCGCGTGGGCAGGCCGAGTGCAGCACGCACCGCATCGTTGAACCAGCGTCCGCCGTCGCTCACGCCGGGCAGATGCTCCGCGCCGCAGCCCAGCAGCAGCACGGCATCGAAACGGCGCCAGCGCGTGGCGGCGAGGTGGGTAAAGCACACTGGGCTATCTATGCTTCGGTCGCGGAAGGTTTCGCCGTCCAGTTGCAGCGCTAGCCAGCGCCGCCATTCCTGGAAACGATAACGCCCCTCGTCCTGCGCCAGCTCCTGCTGCCAGGTCGCCAGTGCCGCCAGCAACTGCTGACCGGCCTCGTCCTGCTGCAAGCCTTGGCGGATGCCCAGGCGCTCCAGACTGGCCTGCAAGGCCACCAGCCATGCCGCCAAAGTCTGGCGCTGGTCTTGCGCCAGCAAGCTCGCCGCCGCCTGCAAGCGCAGTAACAAACCATGCAAGGCCGGCTCGGCGGCGGCAAGGGCGACGAATGCTGGCAACCCGGACACCACCCCGTGCTGGCGCAGCAACTGTTCCAGCCGGTACACCGCCGCCTTGCGCTCGCCCGCCGCCAGGTCGGCAAAGATGAACGGCGACTTGAGCAGGTCGAGCAGGTCGTGGTGATAGAAGTCGCTCTGCAAAGCCGTGAGCCAGCGTTCCAGCACCGTGCTCACCGACAGCGTAGCCAGGGTCCAGCCGCTCTCATCCGCCACCAACACTTGTGCGCGCTCCAACAGCGCGCGCATGCGCCGTGCGGTCACGCGGTCCTGCGCCACCACCGCGATGTCGCGCTTGCCCTCGGCCAGCCAACAGCGCACCTGCATGGCGGCGGCGCGCGCTTCCTGCTCCAGCGAGGTGGCGGCGAACAGACGCGGCGGTCTCACTGCCGCGCCCATCTCGCGCAGGTCGAACACTTTCACATGCGCACGCTCGGCATAGGCATCAAGAAAGCGTTGTTCGACCGTATCCCATTCCGAGCTGCGCAGCACATACAGCGGCCGTGCCGCCTGCTCGGCCAGCATGGCCAGCCGTTGCTGCCGCGCCCGCGCGCGATCCAGTTCCGCGCCTTGCTGCATGGCATGCCACAGCTCGAACACCAGCCGCGCTTCGAGTTGCAGCGCTTCGTTCTGGCGCGCGGCATAAGCCTGCTGCACCGCTGCCGCGAAACTTTCTTCGTCGGCCGGCAACGCGCCCAGCCCCAGCGTGAGTTCGTCGAACAACGTGAGCAGCTCCTGCGTCATGCTCCACAGGTCGGCGTTGTCAAACCATTTTTTCCTGGATAAATGCTGGTAGAGCAAGGCGCTGCGTTGGCATTCGGTGGCGACCGGTGCGGTGAGCGGAATGCTTTGCACCCAAGCATCCAGCGTAATCATCTGCGGCAACAACAGCGCAGGCACCCTGGCATGGCGCGCCATGGCCTGAGCCAGCGGGCGGGCGACATGCATGTTGGGCAGAAGGACGGTGATGCCGCGCAGGTCGGGGGCGGGATGCGCGGCGAGGATGTGCTGCGCGATGCGGTCGTAATGCTCGTGCGCCGTGCTCACTTCTTCAGGTACTGGAGTTTGCCCTGGACATCGCGCCATGTGTCGGCATCGGGCGGCGCATCCTTCTTCACGGTGATGGATGGCCACTGTTTCGCCAGCTCGGCGTTCAACGCGATGAACGGCTTCTGGTCTTCCGGCAAATCGTCAGCCGCATAGATCGCGCCGGCCGGACACTCTGGCACGCATAGCGAACAGTCGATGCATTCTTCGGGGTCGATGACCAGGAAATTGTCGCCTTCGCGGAAACAGTCGACCGGACAGACTTCGACACAGTCCGTGTATTTGCAGCGGATGCAGTTCTCGGCGACGACGTAGGTCATGCGCAGATTCTAACCGTCAGCAGCCGATGCCGTGCAACCAGTTGCGGTAGAGTCGCTCGGCCACCCGGTTCAGTTG
>JBBIGX010000266.1:0-2084 GCA_037447315.1 Gallionellaceae bacterium
TTCACGCCGACCTGCTTCATTTCCTGACGGCAGGCATCCACCAGCGCCTTCACCTTGCCAGCCTGTGCCGGCGTGTCGGTCGCCAGTCCGACGTGGACGCTGGCCACGCCCTTCAGGTCGGCGCCTTCGCGCGCCATGTTCAGCACCGCCGAGCCGCCGAAGCAGTAACCGATGGCGGCCAGCTTGCTGCCATCCATGCGCGGATCGTTGCGCAGCACCTGCATCGCCGCCTCTCGCCGGTGGATCATCCGGCAGCTTCACGCCGCGCTCCTTCGCACGCAACTTCATGCGCTCATGATGCTCGGCCCGGATCTTCTCGCGTTCCTCGGCCGTCTTGGCGGCGCGCATCCGCGCGCGATACTCGTTGCGCTCTTGTCGCGTCATCAATTGGCTGCCATAGATGCGCTCTTGTGCCTGCGTCTTGTCGCGTGCCTGGTCCGCTGCTGTAGCCGGCCATGCTGCAACCGCCCCCGCCAATACAGATATCGAAATCGATCGTTTCAACATGATGCACTCCTTTCCGTAGGGTTATGAGGCCGGATAACTATGCGCCGCACGGAGACAAGGTGCTGGGCGATTCGGTCAGGCAGGCGCTATCATTCCGCCCATTCGGTCAGGAGCTTCCCGTGCATACACGCAAACCCATAAACATCCCCGTCGTTACCGCCAATACCGATGAAAAGGCATCGGCCAGCAGCAATTGCGACGGCAATGAACTCGTCGCGCTCATGGTGCTGGGCGACAGCATGGAGCCGGAATTCATCGAGGGCGAGATCATCGTCATCCAGATGGGCGCGCCCGCGACAGATGGCTCCTACGTCATCGGCACGTTGAAAGAAGAATGCATCCTGCGCCAGCTCAAGTGCGACGCCAACGGTGGCTGGCTGTTGCATCCCCTCAATCCCGCCTATCCCGACGCCGCCATTCCGGGTCTCGAAACCATCAAGGGCGTGGTCACTCACAAGAAGAAGCCGGGTTCGCGCAAATCGGTGAAGTTCTATGGGGAGCAGGCGTAGTGGGAAATTCCTGGCGGACTGGCGCAGCGCTCAACACGAACAGAAATTAGCGGCACAATGCGAATATGTTGAAAAACGAAAAACAGCGGGAAGCTCAATGCCAGTCCGAATGGCAACTCAAGCATCCGGTCGATGTCGCTGCGGCGCGGGTGCCGGACCTGCAAACCTGTATCGCGCTGTGAACGGGGAGCCATGAGAATACGCCTTTCCATCCTGATCCCGCTGGTGCTGATGGCCGTTTCCATCGTCAGCACTCTGCTGATGTTCATGCTGGAAGACAGGGGGAACCGTGCGCGGATCGAGCAGCACATGCAGCGCGAGATCGCGCTGGAGATGGGGCAGCTGCAGAACATCCTGTACAACCGCCTGACCGCGGGCAACGAGGCGGAAGCGCTGCATGACCTGTCGCTGGTGGCCATGCGCCCCGGCATCCGCACCCTGCTGGTGGCTGACGAGCAGCACCGCGTGGTGCTCTCCAACCGCTTCCCCTGGAAAGGCGAGCCGGCCGCTGCGCACACGCTGTATGTTGATGCGGAGGCCGGCAGGGTGGTGCAGGTCGGCGCCAGCCACATGGCGTTCCATGCACAGCAGCCGGCCCTGCTGCAGGGCTATTTCCCGCTGGGGGTCGCCTACCGCAGCGGCGGGCTGGATAAACGGAAGGGCGTGCTGTATGTCGAGGCGGACATCAGCGTGCAGCTGGCCGAGGCGCGCAACGAAGCGCTGCAACAGTCGCTGGTGTTCGGTGCCATCACCCTGCTCTCGGCGCTGCTGATCGCCTGGCTGCTGCACCGCCTGGTCAGCCGCCGCGTGCATGTGCTGCTGGAGGCCGCAGCAGGCCTGGCGCGCGGCGATTTCTCGGTGCAGACGCGGCTGCGCGGCAAGGACGAGTTGTCCGAGCTGGGCCAGCGTTTCGACGACATGGCGCAACGTCTGGGCGAGAGCGTCATCCAGCGCGAGCGGGCGGTGCGCGTGCAGCAGCGCATGCTGGACACTATTGCCGACGGCTACTGGATGCTGGACGGCACAGGGTGCCTGACCGATGTGAACGCGGCTTATTGCCGCATGTCC
>JBBIGX010000267.1:0-2081 GCA_037447315.1 Gallionellaceae bacterium
GGCAAGGAAGTTGCCGAACAGCAGGCTGCCTGCGACCACGCGCAGCAGTGACACCCAGGCCGCTGCGCGCCAGCCGAAGCGCGCCAGCACGATGAGCGTGACGATGTTGGCCAGCCCCGGTTTGACGCCGGGCAGCGGCGAAGGGATGGCGTTCTCCAGCACGGTGAGGCCGAGCGCCACCGCCGCCATGCGTGCGATGTGATGATCCTCGACGGTGGTTTGCAGCAGGATACGGGGGGCGCGCTGCCCTTCCATATCCTGTGTCCCGTATCCTGTATCGCGTTTGTCAGTAGTTGAGGCTGTCATATCTCTTCTGGCCCCCCGCCAGCTCTACGCTGACCTCGTTCGGCAGGCATACCGCAATCTCGCCGGAGCGCTCCAGCCAACCCTGCCGCACACAATACTGGCGCGGGCTCGGGTCGCTGCTGATGCGGGCGCGGCCTTTCTCGATGGTGATGATGCTGGTGCCGAGCGGGCCGGGGACTTCGATGTGGCGGTCGCGCGACAGCGGCGCTTCCAGGAAGACTTTGCCGCCGCTGCGGATGATGGCGGTATCGGCGATGTCAGCGTCCCAGATGCGGAGGGTGAGCAGCATGACCGCCAGGCTGCCGGCCAGCAGGGTCAGCCAATCGCCCGGCTTCAGGTCGCGCAGTATGCGGGCGCGTGATTCATGCGAGCTCACGGTGGCGCACCAATACCTGCTGCAGGGACTGGAAATGGGCGGCGAGGCGTTCGGCCAGATAGACCGAGCGATGTTGGCCGCCGGTGCAGCCGATGGCGATGGTCAGGTAGCTGCGGTTGTCGGCGAGGTAGTGCGGCAGCCAGTCCTCCACGAAGCGGCGGATGTCGTCGTACATCCTGTCCGCCATGGGGGTGTTCTGCAGGAACGCGATCACCGGCGCGTCGCGTCCGGTCAGCGGGCGCAGGACGGGATCGTAATGCGGATTCGGCAGGCAGCGGACATCGAACACCAGGTCGGCGTCCAGCGGGATGCCGTGTTTGAAACCGAACGACTGGAACAGCAGGGTCAGGCGCGCGCGGTCGAGCCGGATGAACTGCTTGACCCAGGCGCGCAGCGCATTGGCGCCGAGCTCGCTGGTGTCGATACGGTGGCCGATGCTGGCGATGTCTTCCAGCAATTCGCGTTCATAGGCGACGCACTCCGGCAGAGTGCGCACGCCGTCGTTGAGCGGATGCAGGCGCCGCGTCTCGGAATAGCGCTGCACCAGCGTGTCGGTCTGCGCATCGAGGAACAGCAGGTGCACGTCCAGTCCCTGCTGTTTGAGCGATTCGATATGGCGCGGCAGTTGGCGCACGCTGCCGCCGCTGCGCACGTCGATGCTGACGCCGATGCGTGCGTAGCCGGAGGACCGCAGGTTGTCGATCAGCGTCGGCAGCAATTCGGCGGGCAGGTTGTCCACACAATAGAAACCGGCATCTTCCAGCGTCTTCAGGGCAACGCTCTTGCCGGATCCGGACAAACCGCTGATGAGGAAGACCTGCATATTCACTGCTCCCGCAGGTGGCTTTCCTGGCGTGCGATGAATTCCTGCATGGTGTCGATGCCACGCTGTTGCAGCACGAAATTGCGCGCTGCGGCTTCGACCAGCACGGCCAGGTTGCGGCCGGCCAGCACCGGGATCTCCACCTTGCTGACGGAGACGCCCAGTATCTCCTCCTGTCCGGAGAGCGGCAGGCGATCCAGTTTGGAAAGGTCGTCGTGCGGCGGCCGGTACAGATGCACGATGAGCTTGAGGCTCTTCTTGCGGCGCACCGCGGTCTCGCCGAACATGGTGCGGATGTTGAGCACGCCCAGGCCGCGCACCTCGAGGAAATCGCGCAGCAGTTCCGGGCAGCGCCCTTCGAGGGCTTCCGGCGAGATGCGGTAGAGATCGACCACGTCGTCGGCGACCAGGCCGTTGCCGCGTGTGATGAGTTCCAGCGCCAGTTCACTCTTGCCCACGCCGCTGTCGCCGGTGATCATCACGCCGACGCCGAGCACGTCGAGGAACACCCCGTGGCGCGAGGTGGAGTCGGCCAGCGCCTTGACCATGTAATGGCGCACCATCCACATCAGGTGC
>JBBIGX010000268.1:0-2066 GCA_037447315.1 Gallionellaceae bacterium
AGCGGTGTCTGTCATGCGTCTAGTCGAGTGCGACGTACTGGCCGGTGAATTCGACTGCGGCCTGGTTCTGTTGATGGATGGCGACGGTGAACGTGATGCGTGCGCGGCCTTTCTTCTGAAGCGGCTGCATGAATTCGATCAGCCCGTCGCTGGTGAGGGTGCAGGTGGCGCGCAAGTCGCCGCTGACCGGCGCGCGTATTCGCTTCGTGGATGACGATGTTCTTCTGCTGCATGCCCGCATCGTCGAGCTTGAGGCGCAGCAGGCTCCAGCCGCACAGCACGACGAGGGTGTACAGGCTGCCGCCGAACGCAGTGCCCTTGTCGTTGATGTTGGGCGCGAGTGGGGCGGCCAGTTCCAGCCGTTCGCCGTCCCAGGCGGTCGCCTGCAGCTGCATCGCGCGGGAGAGCGGGATGTGTTCGTGCAGGAAGCGGGTGAGTTCGGCGGTCTGGCTCATCGTCGCATCAGCTGATCTTCACCACGATGTCGTGCAGGCCGTGATGGCAAGGATGCGCAGCGTGGTATCCATCGTGCCGTCCGCTCCGCGATACTCAGCTCTTCAGGCCGGCCGTCAGGTGCGGCGCGATCAGTTTCAGCAGTTGTTCGTGGATGTGCGGGTTGCCGGCGCAGATGTGGCCGCTGGCCAGGTAGTTCGGGTTGCCCGCGAGGTCGCTCACGATGCCGCCTGCTTCGGAGATGAGCAGCGCCCCGGCGGCGATGTCCCATTGCTTGAGGCCGGTCTCGAAGAAGCCGTCGTAACGCCCGGCCGCAGTCCACGCCAGGTCGAGCGAGGCGGCGCCGGGGCGGCGCAGGCCCGCGCTGTTCTGCATGACATCCTTGAAGATCGCCAGGTAGGCATCCATGTGCTCGAAGCGGGTGTAGGGGAAGCCGGTTCCGATCAAGCTGTCGATCAACTGCTTGCGTTTGCTGACGCGGATGCGCTTGTCGTTGAGGAAAGCGCCGCTGCCGCGTGTGGCGGTGAACAGGTCGTTGCTGGTCGGGTCGTACACCACGGCCTGGGTCAGCACGCCGTTGTGTTGCAGCGCGATGGAGACCGCGTACTGCGGCACACCGTGCAGGAAGTTGGTGGTGCCGTCGAGCGGATCAATGATCTACATGTATTCCGACTGGCCTTGGGCGCCGCCTTCCTCTGCTAGAATCGCGTGGTTCGGATAGGCCTGCAACAAGGTCTCGACGATGGTGCGCTCGGCGGCGCGGTCCACTTCGCTGACGTAGTCCGCATGTGATTTCTTGGTCACCGTGAGGTGATCGATGTTGTCGGCGGCGCGGTGGATCAGATTGCCGGCGCGACGCGCGGCCTTCACCGCGATGTTGAGCATGGGGTGCATAGTCGGGACCTTGTGTTAATGAGCGGAGAGACGGCGCGCATTTTAATCGGTATTGCCCTTTGAATAAACCTGATCCTTTGAACAACGTGCGCGTGGTGATGAGTCACACCACCCACCCCGGCAACATCGGCGCGGCGGCGCGGGCGATGAAGACCATGGGGCTGCGCCGCCTGTACCTGGTCAACCCCCGTCATTTCCCCGACCCGCAGGCCACGGCGATGGCCGCTGGCGCGGACGACATCCTCGACGCGGCAGTGGTATGCGCTTCCATCGACGAAGCCCTGCAGGGCGTGGTGTTCACGGTGGCGATGACGGCGCGCCTGCGCGACATCTCGGTCGCGGTGAAGACGCCGCGCGAGGCGGTGCCGCAGGTGTTGCAGGAAACGCAGTCCGGGCCGGTGGCGCTGCTGTTCGGCACCGAGATGTCCGGCCTGACCAACGAAGAGATGGGCAAGGCGCAACTGGGGGTCAATATTCCGGCCAATCCGGCGTTTTCTTCACTCAATGTGGCGGCGGCCGTGCAGGTGCTGGCCTACGAGCTGAGCGTCGCGGCGGCGGACTTCCGCCCGGTGCTGCCGGAGATCGCGCCGGCATCGCACGAACGGCTGGAAGGGCTGTATGCCCATCTGGAGCAGACCCTGCGCGAGATCGGCTTCTTCACCACGCAGAATCCGGCCCGCCTGATGCAGCGCCTGCGCCGCCTGTACGCGCGGGCGCGG
>JBBIGX010000269.1:0-2036 GCA_037447315.1 Gallionellaceae bacterium
GATGCCGGACAGGATGGGGATCATGGGGAACACGCAGGGGGTGAGCGACAGCAGCAGGCCGGCGCCGAAGAAGAAGATGACGATGAGCCAGAAGTTCCCGTCTGCGAACAACTGGGCGATCTGCGAATTCTCGTCCGGTGCTGGCGCGGCGGCAGGCGGTTCCGGCGCATTGCCCGCCACCTGCACCAGGTCCAAGGTATAGGTCTTCTCGATCGGCGGATAGCACAAGCCTTCATCGCTGCACCCCTGATAGCTGGCATTTACCACCAGCGGCAGTTTCACGTCGACCTGGTCGAGCGTGATGCGGGCCTGGAAACTGTTGTGGAACACCTGCATTACGCCGAAGTTGGGATCGTCCTTGGCTTCGCCCTGCGGCAATGCCACCTCCGCGATGCGGGCAGGCCCTGCGCCGAGGTTGAAGGTGGTCTTGTCGCGGTACAGATAGTAGCCCGGGGTGATGTTGAAGCTGGCGAGCAGCGTGCGCTGATCGAGTGCGCGCACCTCCAGCGAGAACGCCTGGTCCGGCGGCAGGAATTTCGGCTTGCCGCCGAAAGACATCAGGTCGGCCATCGCCTGTTGGGCGATGAAGAGGAGGGCGATCGATAACAGACGTCGTAGCATGCGTTTATTCCCCGATTTCCTGTTGCACCCAGACGAGGTAGGCAGGCAGTCCGGCCGTCACCGGCAAGGCCACGATCTCCGGCACCTCGTAAGGATGCAGCTTGCGCAATTCCGCTTCCAGACGCGCATAGGCATCGCGCGTGGTCTTGATCAGCAGCGGCACTTCCTCCGCCCGTTCCAGCTTGCCCTGCCAGCGGTACACCGAGGTGCAGCCGGGCAGGATGTTGACGCAGGCGGCAACGCGGTCTGTGACCAGTGCCTCCGCGAGGCGTTCCGCAGTGGCCCTGTCGGGCGCATTGGTAAGGACCAGCAATACCTCGCTCATCGCGCGCCCGCCCGGGCGCAGCGCACCCCGAGTTGCAACAGTTCGTCCCATACGTCGCCCTGGCGCAGGCCTTTCACCAGCCGGTCGATCTGCGCCGCCTGTTTCAGGGCGCGCTCGGCGAAAGTTGGGGTGAAGCGGCGCACCGCGCGTTCCACCAGCTTCTGTCGCACATCCCTCACGTGCGCATCGCGCAGCGCGCCGGAAAGGTTGCCGCCCTGCTGCAGCGCGCGCGCGACGCGTGCCAGGGTGCGGATGTCTTCCGCCACCGCCCACAGGATCAGCACCGTGGCGGTACCCTCGGCGCGTAATCCTTCGAGGATACGCGCATAACGTTCCGCATCGCCGGCCAGCATCGCCTCGGACAGCTTGAACACATCGTAGCGCGCCACGTCCATCACCGAATCCTTCACCTGATCGAAGGTGAGCGGTCCGGCGGGGAACAGCAACGCGAGTTTCTGGATCTCCTGGAACGCGGCGAGCAGGTTGCCTTCCACACGCTGTGCCAGAAAGGCCAGCGTGTCGGCATCGGCCGATTGCCCTTGGCGCTTCAGGCGGCCGGCGATCCATGCTGGCAGCGCGGCCAGCGACACCTCGTCCGCGCTGACCACGGTGCCATGCGCGGCCAGCGCGCTGAACCACTTGCTCTTCAGCGTCGCGCCGTCGAGCTTGGGCAACGAGACCAATGTCAGCGTGTCCGCGTTGAGTGTCTCGCAATGGTCCTGCAATGCCTGCGCGCCTTCCACCCCAGGCTTCCCGGACGGGATGCGCAGGTCGATCACTTTCTTGTCGGCAAACAGCGACATGCTCTGCGCGCTGTTGCGTAATGCGGCCCATTTGAAACCCGGTTCGGCGATGAAGGTCTCGCGCTCGGTATAGCCGGCCTGGCGCGCCGCGGCGCGGATGGCATCCGCCGCTTCGATGGCCAGCAGCAGCGCCTCGCCATGGATCACGTACAGCGGCCCCAGTCCCTTGGCGAGATGGCGCGGCAGGTCTTCGCTGGAGACGTTCACGGCTATTCCTGCGGTTGGGCACGCATCAGGCGGCGCACGGTCTGGCCCACGGCGTCGGCGCGCATATCCTTGTACAGTTG
>JBBIGX010000270.1:0-2030 GCA_037447315.1 Gallionellaceae bacterium
ACCAGCCCTTTTTGCATCAGCACACTCACCGCATCGTGCAGCGCGACGTACGCGCCGGTGATGCTGGCGGTGCGCGTGCCGCCGTCGGCCTGGATCACGTCGCAGTCCAGCGTGATGGTGCGCTCGCCCAGTTTGGCCAGATCGACTACGGCGCGCAGGCTGCGCCCGATCAGGCGCTGGATCTCCTGGGTGCGGCCGGACTGCTTGCCCTTGGCCGCCTCGCGGCTCATGCGTTCGCCAGTGGAGCGCGGCAGCATGCCGTATTCGGCGGTCACCCAACCCTCGCCGCTGCCCTTCTTGTGCGGCGGCACGCGTTCTTCCACGCTGGCGGTGCAGATGACCTTGGTATCGCCGCATTCGATGAGCACAGCGCCTTCGGCATGTTTGGTGTAATGGCGGGTGATGCGGATATTGCGAAGTTGGTCCGGCTGACGCTGGCTGGGGCGCATGTCTCGTTTCCGTGAATGATTCGGGCGCGGATTATAACCTGCGCCGGACCGGTCTCAGGATGCCGGTCTTTCTTCGAGTATCACGCAAACCGGCGATTCGGTCGGATGATTCGGCTCCGCCCTGCCCAGTCGGGCGGCGATTGCCGTGGTGTTGTCGGCGCGCGCCGCTTCCCGATAGACGGCCACATTGATCAGCTCGCTCAGCGCGGTTTGCAGATAGGCAGCCGAATGCAGGCGGGTCAATTCAGCCTCTTCCAGCGGACTCCAAAAACCATCGCTGCACAGCAGCAGCGTGTCTCCGTCCTGCACTTCGATACTGGGCGCGACCTCGGCATAGAACATGTCCTCCACCCCGCCCAGGCAGTTGGTGATCTTGTTGCGGTCCGGATGGGTGCGCATCTCTTCGGGACTGATGATGCCCCAGTCTGCCCACTGCTGCACGACCGAGTGATCGTGCGTAACGCTTTTCACCCCGCCTTGGCGCAGCAGATAGAAGCGTGAATCCCCGGCATGTGCGAACCATACCCGGCCATCCTGCACCAGCGCCGCCACACAGGTCGTCCCGGGATTGCCCCCCAATTTCTGTCCGCGTGCATAGTCGATGATCGCATCATGCCCCGCGCGCATGGTCGCCCGCAGGAACACCTCGGGCTCCTTCACCCGCCCTTGTTCCAGCCGGCTGAAGGCGCGCATGAAGGTGTACACCGCCATCTCGGCCGCGACCTCGCCATGCAGATGCCCACCCATGCCATCCGCCAGCACGAGCAACAAGGCATCATTGGTGTAGGCATACCCCACCCGGTCCTGATTGTATTTGCGCCCGCCGATATGGTTGGCTTGATGGATAGCGAACTTCATTCCTTTTCCGGCTGGTTGTCAGGTATGCACCGGAGTGCGCGCCCGGTGACTGGGCACAATCGTAATATAATGCGCGCCGTCCGTTCCGTGTTTTTTCCACACGCCTGGAGTTGCAATGATTTTCAGCATGACCGGCTATGCCATCGCCACCGCAGAACCGGATGCCGGTACCCTCTCGCTGGAACTGCGCTCAGTCAACCATCGCTATCTGGACCTGCAACTGCGCATGCCGGATGAGCTGCGCATGCTGGAGCCGTTGCTGCGCGACAGCATCTCTGCGCGCATCAGCCGCGGCAAAGTCGAATGCCGCATCAACTTCGCCCCCCGCCAGAACTTGCGCCAGAGCACGCAACTCGACACCGCATTACTGCAGCAGCTAGCACAGTGGAGCGAACAGATTCGCCAAGTGCTGCCGGAGGCACGCGCATTAAGCGTGGCAGAGGTGCTGGCCTGGAAAGGCATGCTTGAGCATCCAGTCCTGCAGACCGAGCCGCTGTATGCCGCTTTGCATGCCTTGCTGCAACGGGCATTGGACGACTTTTCCGGCGCTCGCAGGCGCGAGGGCGAAAAATTGAGGGATTTTCTGCTGGAGCGCGTGGCTGCCATCGAGGCCGCGTACCGCACCGTCGCACCACGCATTCCAACCGCCATCGCCACCTATGAGAATCGCTTGCGTGAAAAACTGCGCGAGGCGCTGGGCAGCGCGGACGACGAGCGTGTACG
>JBBIGX010000271.1:0-2010 GCA_037447315.1 Gallionellaceae bacterium
CCATTTGGCCTATTTTCACGATTTTTCGTGCGGACGACTCAGGCAAGTTGCGCGATCAGGGTGTCGCGCAGCGCGTTGCGGGCATTCTCGTCGCGCAGTGCCGTACCGTCGATCCAGAATGTATCCTCGGCACGCGCGCCCAGCGTGTTGATCTTGGCGCTGCGGATCAGTACCTGGTGGCGGGTCAGAATGTAGGCGATGCGCGCCAGCAGGCCGGGACGGTCGCCAGCCACCAGCGACAGGATGTGGCGCCCTTTCTCGTCGCGACGGATATCCACCTGCGGCTGGATGGGGAAATGCTTGAGCTGGCGGCTGAGCCTGCCGAAGGCCGGTTCGGGGAGCGAAGAGGCATCGGCGATCTGTTCGGCCAGCGCATATTCGATGTAATTCATCACGTCGCGATAAGCAGCCTTGTCCTGGCTCGCATCCATCACCAGGAAGCTGTCCAGCGCATAGCCATGGCCGGTGGTATGCACCTTGGCTTCCATGATGTTGTAGTTCATGCGCGCGAAGAAGTTGCAGATGCGTGCGAACAGGTAGGGTTGGTCACGCTGGTACACCAGCACCTGCAAGCCTTCTCCGATGCGCGAGAGGCGGGTCTTGATAATGGGGCCCGTGGCGTCGGCGCGTTGCGTCAGCACCCTTGTATGCCAGGCGATCTCGTGCGCTTCGTGGCGGATGAAGTACTCGTCGTCCAGATTGGCCCAGAACGGCAGATACCTTTCCGGCGGGATCGCATACAGGTTGAGTGTGGCGGCCACCTCGCGCTGCGTCTTGCCGATCTGGTCGGCGATCTTGCCGTGGCTCAGGTAATGCAGCGTGGCCTGGTAGAGGTCTTCCAGCAGCTTGCCTTTCCAGGCGTTCCACACTTTCGGGCTGGTGCCGCGCACGTCGGCTACGGTGAGCAGATACAGTGCGGTCAGGTGGCGCTCGTCCGGCACGTTCGCGGCGAAGGCGGCGATCACATCCTGGTCGGTCAGGTCCTGCTTCTGTGCGGTGGCCGACATCAGCAGGTGGTTCTTCACCAACCATACGATGAGCGCGGTGTCTTCGGGAGGGATCCCGTGTTCCCGGCAGAAACGCTGGGCATCCGCACATCCCAGCAAGGAGTGGTCACCGCCGCGTCCTTTGGCGATGTCATGGAACAGCGCGGCCAGGTACAGCACCTCCGGCCGTTCGAAATGGCGGATCAGGCGGCTGCTCAGGGGGAATTCATGTGCATGCTGCTCCAGCGTGGCGCGGCGCAGGTTGCGCAGCACCATCAGGATGTGTTCATCCACCGTGTAGACGTGGAACAGGTCGTGTTGCATCTGCCCCACCACGCGGCCGAAAGCCGGCAGGTAGCGTCCCAGGATGTCCTGCTGGTTCATGCGCCGCAGCGCATGCGTCAGGCCCTGCGGCTGGTGGAATATCTCCATGAACAGCGCACGGTGACGCGGCTCGCGGCGGAACGCGGGACCGACCAGCCGGCGCGCGCGCCACAAGGCGCGCAGCGTGGCAGCGGAGAAGCCGGTCAGTTCCGGGTGTTGCTGCAACAGCAGGAAACACTCCAGGATGGCGGCCGGTTCGCGCTCGAACAACTGGTCGTCGCAGACCTCCAGCGTATCGTCGCAGGCGAGGAAACGCGGCGTGAGCGGGCGCAGGCAGGCCGGCGGGAACAGGCGCGCGCGCATGGTCTGCAGCAGCACACCGTTCAGTTGCAGCACGGCACGCTTGGTACGGTAGTACTGGCGCATCATGCGTTCGCTGGCGCGCAGTTGCGGGGTGGCCGCAAAGCCCATCTGTTCCGCCAGCGCCTGCTGGTAGTCGAACACCAGCCGGTCATCGTGGCGGCGGCACAGCTCATGCAGTCGGATGCGCAGATCCTGCAGCAGATGCTGGTGACGCATCACCTGGCGCGCCTCGGCCGGGGTCAGCAGGCCGTTGTGTGCCAGCGCCCGCCAGGTATCGCCGAAGCCCGCCGCACGCGCGATCCACAAGACATTGTGCAGGTCGCGCAGGCCGCCCGGA
>JBBIGX010000272.1:0-1326 GCA_037447315.1 Gallionellaceae bacterium
GCCCTTGTTGACGGCCTTGATAAAACGCTTCTTGGCATCCTTCACTTCCACGCCCGCCGGCAATTCCAGCGTGGGGATGGTGGCGAAAGCCAGCCACGGGCAGACCGCTTCGGCACCGTAACCGGCGAGCAATGCGAAGTGGTGCACCTCACGTGCCGAGCCGGTATCGACCACCAGACCGGCACTGGTGCGCAGGCCTTCACGTACCAAGTGATGATGCACAGCTGCGGTCGCCAGCAGCGCCGGGATCGCCACTCGTGCCGCGCTCACGGCGCGGTCGGACAGAATCAATATATTGCAGCCCTTGCCCACCGCTTTCTCGGCCGCCTTGCACAGCGCGGCGATGGCCTTCTCGCAACCGGCAGCGCCGTCCTTCACCGCATAAGTGATGTCCAGCACCTGCGACTTGTAGGCGCCCTTGGTGAGCTTTTCGATGTCGTACAGCTTGGCGATGTCCTCTTCCGACAGCACGGGCTGGTGCACTTCCAGACGCGGCGCAGGCTTGGCCTCGTCGAGGCCTAGCAGGTTAGGCTTGGGGCCGATGAAGGAGGTCAGCGACATCACGATCTCTTCGCGGATCGGGTCGATGGGCGGGTTGGTCACCTGGGCGAACAACTGCTTGAAGTAGTCGTACAGCCCCTTGTTCTTGTTCGACAGCACCGGCAATGCGGAATCCGTCCCCATGGAGCCGATGGCTTCTTCGCCGGCGGCGGCCATGGGCAGCATGAGGAACTTGGTGTCTTCCTGCGTATAGCCGAACGCCTGCTGAGTGTCGAGCAAATCGGCTTCGTGCTTCAACGCGAACTTGGACTGGGGCAGGTCGTCAAGGTAGAGGCGCGATTGCTCGATCCATTTGCGGTAGGGTTTGGCGGTAGCGAGCTGGTTCTTCAGTTCTTCGTCGCCGACGATGCGACCGGCCTGCATGTCGATGAGGAACATTTTGCCGGGTTGCAGGCGCCACTTCTTGACCACCTTCTGCTCGGGGATGGGCAGCACGCCCATCTCGGACGCCATCAGCACGACGTCGTCTTCGGTGATGAGATAGCGCGCGGGACGCAGGCCGTTGCGGTCCAGCGTCGCACCGATCATGCGGCCATCGGTGAAGGCCACGGCGGCGGGACCGTCCCACGGCTCCATCAGCGCAGCATGGTATTCGTAGAACGCGCGGCGCTCTTCATCCATGAGCGGATTGCCGGCCCAGGCTTCCGGAATCAGCATCATCATGGCGTGCGGCAGCGAATAGCCGCCCGCCACCAGCAGTTCCAGTGCATTGTCGAAGCAGGCGGAGTCGGACTGGCCTTCGACAATCAGCGGCCACAGCTTGTC
>JBBIGX010000272.1:1336-6341 GCA_037447315.1 Gallionellaceae bacterium
TAGGAGATCGGCCAGAGCGGGTTGATGTCCTTGCCGTAGAGCTCGGAGCTCACCGAGGCATGACGCGCCGCCATCCAGTTGACGTTGCCGCGCAGCGTGTTGATCTCGCCGTTGTGCGCGATCATGCGGAACGGGTGAGCGAGATCCCAGGCGGGGAAGGTGTTGGTGGAGAAGCGCTGGTGCACCAGCGCGAAGGCACTGACGACATCCTTGTCCTGCAGATCAAGGAAGTACTTGCCCACCTGGTCCGCCAGCAACATCCCCTTGTACACGATGGTGCGGGAGGACATGGACGGGACATAAAAACCCTTGCCCTGATCCTTGGGCAGGGCGCGCACGGCATGCTCGGCCGTCTTGCGAATCACAAACAGTTTGCGCTCGAACGCATCCTGGTCCGGCGTCTTTTTGCCGCGGGCAATGAACACCTGGCGCACGAACGGCTCGACCGCCTTGACGCTCTCGCCCAGCCCGGAATTGTCCACCGGCACATCGCGCCAGCCCAGCAGAATCTGCCCCTCGGCCTTGATCTTGGCCTCGATGACCTGCTCGCAGGCAGCACGCGCCGCCTTGTTACGCGGCAAGAACAGCATACCGACACCATAATCGCCGACGGTCGGCAATTCGATCTTGTTCTTGGCGACCGCGTTGCGCAGGAATGCGTCGGGAATCTGAATAAGAATGCCGGCTCCGTCACCTTCCAGAGGATCCGCGCCGACTGCACCGCGGTGGGTCAGGTTCTCGAGGATCTGCAGGCCTTCGCTGACGCGATCATGGCTGGCCCGGCCTTTGATGTGTGCTACGAAACCGACGCCACATGCGTCATGCTCGTTCTGTGGATCGTACAGCCCTTGCTGTTCCGGCAACGAAGTATTGCTCACTTGTTCCTCACCTCGGTCAATCCGATAAAAAGGCGGCCTCAGCCGCCTTCCGGTTGTTTTTTCGAAAGGGCGGGAATGCTACCTTAACCCGGGGGGAAGGGCAACTTGCAGGAATGCTCAAGCCTGCCGTTGCCTAAATGATCTCTTCTACGGCAAAGATGCGGCGATGCTCACGGATGGCATAGCGATCCGTCATACCTGCTATATAGTCGGCCACAGCGCGGGCGCGATCAATTTCCGCCGGAAGGCCGAATTGCGGCGGGAGCAGGCGGGGATCTTCCAGAAAGGCTTGAAACAAATCTTTGATGATACGGCGCGCCTTGGCGGTCATACGCATGACGCGATAATGGCGATAAAGGTGAATTCGCAAAAAGGCTTTCAATTCGCGGTTCTGCTCCTGCATCTCCGGGCTGAAAGCGACCAGCAGGGGAGCGTTGCGAACTTCGTCGACGTTCCGCGGCGCATGCTGCCGGATATTCTCTTCGGTCTGATGGATAAGATCGGTTACCAACGTATTGATCATACGCCGCACGGTTTCATGGACCACGCGCCGCTCCGCCAAACCGGGATAGGCAGACCGCACCTCTTCGAGATGCCGCGCGAACAAGGGCACTGAATTCAGCTGTTCGAGCGTCAACAACCCGGAGCGCAAGCCGTCATCCACATCATGATTGTTGTAGGCGATCTCGTCGGCAAGGTTGGCAAGCTGCGCCTCGAGATTGGGCCTCTGGTCATTGAGAAAACGCTCACCCACATCACCGAGCTGCGCAGCGTTTTCCCTTGAGCAATGCTTGAGTATGCCTTCGCGCGTCTCGAAGCAGAGGTTCAGACCGTTGAAGGCGGCATAGCGCTCCTCCAGCACATCGACCACCCGCAAAGACTGCAGGTTGTGCTCGAACCCTCCATGCTCTCTCATGCAATCGTTGAGCGCCTCTTGCCCGGCATGGCCGAACGGGGTGTGGCCGAGATCATGCGCCAGCGAGACCGCCTCGACCAGATCCTCGTTCAATCCCAGACGCCTGGCAATGGAACGGCCGATCTGGGCGACTTCGATGCTGTGCGTAAGTCGGGTACGGAACAGGTCGCCTTCGTGGTTCACGAATACCTGCGTCTTGTATTCAAGACGGCGGAACGCGGCAGAATGAATGATACGGTCGCGATCCCGCTGGAATTCACTGCGCCCGGGAGGCGAGGCTTCCGCCACCTTCCGTCCTCGCACCGTCTCCTTTACGGCATAAGGCGCCAATCGCCGATCATCCACAACAGGACTCCAAGGTTTGTTCCAGCAGCGATTGCGGCACATCACCCGTCATCACTGCATTGCCCAGCGATTTCAACAGCACGAAGCGTATCCTGCCTTCCGCCACTTTCTTGTCCAGCCCCATCAGTTGCAGATATTTCTGTACCCCCAGACGGGGGGCAACGACCGGCAGGCCGGCCATTTCCAGCAGCCTGCGCACGCGCGCCACCTCCTGCTCGCTGAGCCAGCCCAGACGGCGCGACAGATCTGCCGCCATGATCGTGCCCGCCGCGACGGCTTCGCCATGCAGCCAGACACCGTAGCCCATACCGTTCTCAATGGCATGACCGAAGGTATGGCCGAGATTGAGCAAGGCACGTTCACCGCTCTCACGCTCGTCGTTGCCGACCACTTCAGCCTTGTTGCTGCAGCTGCGCGCGATGGCATATTGCAGCGTGGCGGGATCCCGCGCCAACAGCTGGGACATATTCGCTTCCAGCCATTCCAGGAAGGGCAGGTCGCGGATCAGGCCGTACTTGATAACCTCGGCCAACCCCGCACGCAACTCCTTGTCGGGCAACGTATCCAGCGTGGCAGTGTCCGCCAGCACCGCGCGCGGCTGATAGAAGGCGCCTATCATGTTCTTGCCCAGCGGATGGTTGATGCCGGTCTTGCCGCCGACCGACGAATCGACCTGCGACAACAGGGTGGTCGGGATCTGGATGAACGGCACCCCGCGCAGATAGGTCGCCGCCGCATAACCGGTGATATCGCCGATGACGCCGCCCCCCAGCGCAATGAGCGGCGTGCTGCGTTCGCTGCGGGCATTCAGCAGGGCGTCATAAATCCGGTTCAGCGATTCGCCGGATTTGTACTGTTCGCCGTCCGGCAGGATGACGGATTGCACCTGCACCCCGACAGCCTGAAGCGCTTCACTCAGCCGGCCCAGATAGAGCGGTGCCACGGTGGTGTTGCTGATGATCACGGCGCGTCTGCGCGGGATATGCGGCAGCAATAGTGCTGCCTGCTCCAGCAAGCCGCAACCGATGTGGATGGGATAGCTGCGCTCAGCCAGGCCGACGGTCAGCGTCTGCATGAATAGTCCTTTCCGAATCCGATTGATGTGCGGCGCAGTACTCTGCAAGACGCTCTTGCAGCTTGGCGAGCAGCACCTGCACACTCTGTTTGCCGGTGTAGATCACGATGTCTGCGATGCTTGCATACAAAGGATCGCGTTGTTCATATAGGGCCTGCAATTTGGCGCGCGGATCCTCAGTTTGCAACAGCGGGCGGTTCTGATCATGCCGGGTACGCTGCCACAGGTCATGCACATTGCTCTTCAGGTAGATGACGACACCGTTCTCGCGCAGCCTGTCCCGGTTCTGCTGACTCAGCGGAGCCCCTCCGCCTGTCGCCAAAACGATATTGCGATGCTGCAGCAAATCTTCCAGCGCCGCGGCTTCCCGCAACCTGAAACCAGCCTCTCCTTCCACATCGAAGATATGCGGGATCGTCACCCCGGTACGCCGCTGTATCTCATCGTCACTATCGATAAAGTCCTTATGCTGCGACTTGGCCAGAAGTTTGCCTACTGTCGTCTTTCCGGAACCCATCATGCCGATCAGGATGATGTTGCCGGAAGCCAGTTTTCTTGTGGGAGTTTGAGCCATGTGTCCATTGTAGCGGAATTCGAAAACGCCCAAAAACAAAGCCCGGCAGAGCCGGGCTTGTCACCATGCATCAAGCGCGGTTCAATTCGCGACCAAGGTGTCTTTGAGTATCTTCGGCGTAATGAACACCAACAGCTCCTTCTTGCTCTTTGCCACCGTGTTGGTCTTGAACATCCACCCCAAGACCGGGATATCAGCCAAGCCCGGCACACCTGAAGTCGAATCCGATTCATCCTGCGTGTAGACACCCCCAATGACCACGGTCCCGCCATTTTCCACCAGCACCTGGGTGTCAACCTTCTTGGTATTGATGCTGGGCACCCCTGAATAAATGTTGCCCACCGTATCCTGGCTGACGCTGATCTTCATGTTCACGCTGTCGTCCGGTGTAATCTGCGGCGTCACTGTCAGGCCCAGCACCGCCTTTTTGAAAGCCACATTGGTTGCCCCGCTACTGCTGGCCTGCAGGTAGGGCACCTCGACGCCGGATTCGATGGTGGCCGGTGTTTTGTCTCCAGTCACCACGCGTGGGCTGGCGATGTTCTTGGTCGTGCCGTCAATTGCCGAAGCATTCAATTCCAGCGTAAGGGTCTTGGTTGCAGCGGCATTGAACAGGGTCATGGTCAACCCGCCCAAACCAGCGGTTGCCCCCGGCAAATTCAGGCTGCCTCCGGATATGCTACCCCGACCGGCACTGCCCACGGCAAACCCCCCACCCTGTGCCACCGTAGGGCCGGTATAACCGAGACGCCCGCCCAGCGTGTGGTTGAAAGATTCACTCGCCTCAACAAAACGCGCCTCGATCAGAACCTGGCGCACCGGCACATCGACCAGTTTGATCAGCTTGCGCACCTCTTCCAGGCTGGAGGGCGTGTCCTTCACGAACAGCATATTGGTCCTGAGATCGAAATTCGCACTGCCACGGTTCGACAGGATCTTCTGCTTGTCGCTGGAAATCAGTTTGACGATGTCAGCCGCCTTGGCATAGGCCAACTGGAAATTCTCGGTGCGCAGCGGCTCAAGTTCGGTGATCTCCTGGCGCGCCGAGAACTCGATCTTCTCTTTGGCGGCGATCTCCTCGCGCGGCGCCACCTGGATCACATTGCCATTCTTGCGCATGTCCAAGCCGCGGCTTTGCAGGATGATCTCGAACGCCTCATCCCACGGCACATCCTTCAAACGCAGCGTCAGATTGCCGGACACGGTGTCACTGATTA